>NZ_JBSFQL010000006.1:0-192852 GCF_053588675.1 Gordonia sp. NPDC003422 | reverse complement strand
CCTTCAGCCACACCGCCCGCCTCGGCGATCTTGCTCACCCCTACATCTTGTGGTCACGAGAACCCGTTCTACGCACCGTCAATCCGGAAGAGCCGCTTTCATCCCCAGTGCGATCGCCAGATGCGTCTTCCCGACCCCGGGCGGTCCGAGGAGGATCACGTTGTCTGCCTTGGCAATCCAGGTGCTGGTGGCCAGATGGGCGATCACATCGCGCGGCAGGGAGGGCACGTGATCGACGGTGAAGTCCTCCATGGTCTTGACCGCCGGGAACCTCGCGGCGGCGATCCGCAGGGTGGTGCCGTTGGCTTCACGTTCGGATACCTGGCGTTCCAGGATCGCCGCCAAGTATTGTTCGTGGCTCCAGCCCTCATCGCGGGCACGATCGGCCAACTCGGCCCAACACCGCCCGTGGGGGTCTTCAACGCCCGGGTCAGAAACTCCATCTGCGTGTGAATCGCCTTGCCCGACAGAGTGGTTGAATTGCTGGTACTGCTCATGGGTTGCACTCCGAATCGGTTGTCGTGGTGAAATCGACGCCATAGAGGTCGTCGTAGTCAGGTAGCGCCCGGATCGGCACGTGATGCCCGTCGAGGTCGCCATATGTACCCGTGCAGCGTTACCGGCCGCGATGGCGGGGTCCTGCATGCGGTAGTTGCGGCGCAGTTCTTTGGCGGCACGCACATGCTGGGGATCGGCGATCGTGACGTGGTTGGCCCAGCTGCGATGGTGATCGGCCACGGTGACATCCCCGCAGCGGATGACCACATCGCTCAGGTCGGCGGTGATGTCGACGAACCGGCCGATCACCGACGGATGGACCGAATAGTCATTGCCGGCCACCCGCACGTAGTAGTCCCGGCCCAACCGGACACGATGGGTCAGACCGACGTGCGGGGCCGCCGGTGGCAGCGCGGTCATCGCCGCCACATCCAACTCCACGACATCGGCCGGGCGGCGATCACCGATCGAACGCACCACGCGGGTGTTGGCATGCTCACCCAGCCACCGACTCAACTGGATGTTGAAATCCTCCGGCGACTCGAACACCCGGCCCGGCACGAACGAGGTTTCAAAGAACCTGTTGTTGCGTTCGACCATGCCCTTGTACTCCGGATCCCGCGGTGGAGCTAGTTCCAGTCGGGTACCCAAGGTGCCCACAAATCCGGCCGCCAACGCCGTGGGTGTGCCCTTGCCGCCGATCGCCGATTCGCGGTCCCACACCAGCTTGTGGGTGACTGCCCCGATCTGGGCCAGCAGCAACCACATCCCGGCCAGAATGTCACCGCCCTGACGCGACGGAATCATCACCGCCGCCCGATACCGGGAATACGCCAACGTCATCACCAACACCGGAAGGATCGCTAACTGGCTATGGCCCGGCGGGATTCGATAGTCGGGGAACCACAGGTCCCACTGCGAACACACCCCCGGTTCGTAGACGACCCGATCAGCAGGGTCGACTCCGCGGTACTCCGGACGGATCTGGCGGACCCGATCCTTGAGGACCGTCAACGATCTGGTCCAGCCGATCCGCTCGGCGATCACCGTTGCCGGCATCGTCGGGTACTCCCGCAGCAACGCCCGGATCTGCGGCTCGAACGCATCCACCACCGACCCACGAGCCGCCCGCGAATACTTCGGCGGCTCATCCGCGGCCAACGCCGCACGCACCGTGTTCCGCGCCACCCCCAACCGGCGCACGATCTCCTTGATCGGCACCTGCTCACTGCGATGCAACCGGCGGATCTCCGCCCACTGTTCCACTGAAATCACCCTCCTAGCTCAGACGGGGGTCAAAATTCACCCGTCGCTAGGGGGTCAGTTTTCAGGCGTCGTCAACAGTGGGGTTGTGGACTACGGATCTGCGCGAGTCGCTGGTTGCGGTCACACAGTAGAGCGAACGTTGTGCACTCCGCGCCAGTTCACCTCAGCCTCGAAATCCCAGCGCACCAAGGGACTCTTCTTTGCCCTCACGCTGTCGTAGTGGTCGGACAACTACCCCGCCGCGTGCTGCGCCATTGGGAAGTCCGCATGGAGCCAATAAGACCCTATTGCCGCATGTTCGATACAAAAGTGGCTGAGGTTATCTACACCCAGCGGTTGCGAATCGAGGCGCGGAGCTAAGAACATGCAGCTGGTTTGAGCCCCGGCATGGCAGTTTAGATAGGCGCACTTTGGGCGTTCGTTCAAAGACCAGAATGCTACTCGCCTAAGGACTAGAGCCCGATCTCGGGGACGAAAGGTGTTTCCACACAGAACGAGACCCTCCTCCTGGACTCCGAGTTTGTCGTTCTTCAACGAGTTGCAGGCTCGACACAAAACCTCGAAGGCCGTCGAATTCCCCACGAGGTAGAAGGGTGTTCGGTGCTCGAGGGTCTCGCCAATGACTGGTTCGTAGCCTGAGGAGAACAAATCAGTGCGTCGGCGTATCGAATGCCGAAGGGGAACGCCACATGCTGCACATCGGAAGCCCTGATCCTCCAAGAGGTCCGATACCTCCCCGGTTTCAATGTCGCCGATACCCTGGCGCTGAGTTCCGGCGGCCATGTCAACTGCGGTTTGAATCTTGGTGACAAGTGCTACCAGTTCCTCTTCCTCATTGAGATCCCGTCTCAGGGTCGCGGGGTCGATTAGCTTAACCAACCGTCGATGAACGGCACGCCGGCGATGACCGTAGTTACTGTGCGCTCTTGGTGGGGTAAGGAGTCTAAGAGCTATGCGCTCTTCGAGCACGTTCTCCAATTGCTCGATCAGTCGCTCACGATCAATGCCTATCGCAGCAGCTGCGCTTAACAGTTCTTCAAGTCTGCCGATACTCCCACCACTTTGAAGTGACACGTGGCGCAACAACGCCCGGCAGAGTTCAGCGATCATGATTTGAAGTATTCGGAACTTGCTCGCACCTGCGCGACCGTCTTCCTGGTAGCCAGTACGTCCATGAGTGCCCGGATGAATGACTGTTTCACATGTTTCGAAGCGTCCGCACCCGAACGAATATAGGCTTGGAAGAAGTCGGGAGAGAGGGGCTTGAGTATGTTGGCTATACTTTCACCAAAAGCATCCGGTGTGATTTTTAGTGATTTGAAGTCCTGGCCATCCTCGTTTGCACGATCCTCGCGACGTTCGGCCCAGCGTTGAAGCACAGCAATTTGAAGCATGCCCAAGATGGTTGCGCCCATTAGATTCTGGACATTCATTTGGTCGGGTGTGGCAGTGCCTCGACCAATTCCCACAGGCGGCCACGCCTCAATACTTTGAGGCCACAGGCCGTCGCTCTGATACCGATCTCGTACCGCCTCCCAGAATGCCTTGAAATAGTCAAACCAGAGTCCGTCTTGCCATTCTTCGGCCTTCTCGAGTGCTGTTGTTGCGGCACAGTTTGCACCGAAAAGATCCACGATGCGAAATTCTTTGGACTTTCCTGGGTCGTCGGCGATTGCTCGAAACTTCTTAAGTGTTGCCCGGGTGCCGGAGGACCCTTTGCTGCCATACCAGAGTTCGATCACCTTCTTCTGCATCGCAGTTGCATCCAAGAAGCCCTTCTCGCCGGGAGTGTTGGTCTTTAACATTCCGGTGAATGGATTCTCATCGAGATGAACCCGCATCGACGCTTTGATTAGATTGACTTTGATACCCGATCGGTTCAGGCGCCCCTCGATTTCTGATAATTGTTCGGGTTCCAGGCTCTGGCCAACTATTGCAAATAGCAGGTTTTCGTCGACCTTCTTGGCTGACGAGTTATTCACAATAAACTGAAAAGCCAATTCCGCCCAGTTGGCAAAAGGTAGGAACGACACGATGAAAGGATACTCGCCAATGCTCCGCGTTGCGGCGACCCGGTGTTGCCCATCGATGATGAGTCCCGGTTTCCGTTCGTCAACAAGGAGATCGCGTAGGCGTTCTTGGGATTTTGTATCCCAATTTTCGTAGGTCTTAGATTGGAGTACTTCACGGAGTTGACGGTATGAGTACAGGTGTAGGGACTCTGCGACTGATTCCTCAGTGGCGTCAGGTTCGGAGTCTTCGGCGACGGCGTTTCCTGCATCCTCCTCGAGGTCGTCCGGGGTGTCCCCATCGCCCTCGACGAGAGTGGTTCTGATTACCGCATCGGAGGTATCGTCGTCTTCGATTTCTTCGTCGGGTACTTCGACTTCTTCCGTAGTCACGCTTGCGAGATCAACATCCGCGGCCAATATGCCGATTTGCTCGACGAGGTCAGAGTCCTCGTCCGGTAGCCAGGGATCGAAATCCAGTTCGATGGAGCATTGAACCGGTGTACTGCCGATCTCGGCTGGATCGATCTTGTCGCCTGAATTCGGGTCTACCAAGGACACCTGACCCTGGGCGTTGGGGGCCAGGCCGACCAGGATGCTCGTCGGACTCGCGTTCGTCTTGCTGGCGTCCTGGTCGAAGAAGCGTTCAATCTCCGCCACGTGTCCCCTGACGGCGGCGCGCTGGAACCCGTGGGGTCGGTTCGAAAGGCGTGTGGGGACTCGAGCCCAATCATCGAGAACGCAAGTCGCCAGCACGAGCGAAATCTGAAGCGGCGCGTTCTCATTCTGGCGGAACGCGAAACCCGTGTACTTCACTGTTACTCCTATCGGTAGTTGGCAGGCGAAACAACGGGCAGTTTGAGGATCTGCTCCGGCCACGCCTTGCCATGGGAGGCCCGCACGATGAGTCGGTCACCGCCGATAAGTGAACATACATGCATGAGCATCTACGTTGCGCCAGTTGCCGGCAGGAATGGAAGTCACCGACCATCACACGAGCACTAGCAGTCACCGGTGGGGCATTCGGACTAGGGCCGAATCATCACCGTCGCGTGAGGTAGGCTTTGCAGTACTTGCGGAGCCGTGCGCAAGGACCTAGGCGAGATCGGTGGTCCAATGCTCCAGCCCGGATTGAAGTAGCCGCACGGGCGCCGCTGATGGCGCTGCCGCGTGCTCGAGCTGAGCCACGAGCGGTCTACGGCAGCTTGGTGGGGTGTGGCACGCGATTAGCATCAGGCGCGCGACAGTAGATGCGCGAGCACGTCGTCCCAGGTCCGGTACGGGTCTCGGCCGAAGTGGATGTGCTTGCCCAGTTCCCACTGGTGCACGCCGCGGGCTGTCCGGTCGTCGACGATGTAGTCGACGTGGTTGAGGTTCTTGTGGTGCGACAGGATCAGCCTCTTGAAGGCGGGTGAGTCCTCGTCGTCGCCGAGGTGCCGCTTGACCCACAACAGCTTGTCGGTCCAGGCGGTCGGGTTGTTCCACGGTGCGGTCGACAGGATGTAGGTGTCGAAGACCTCGGCGAGTTGGCGGAACGCATCGAGGGCACCGTCGATCGGGTCCATCAGCGAGAAGATCCCGGGCGCATCGTCGAATCGGCCGTCGAACTTCGTGCGGTCGGCGTCGCTGAGCCGCTTGATGCCTGACCGGAAGTCGACGATGGTGTTGTCCATGTCGATGTACAGCACCTTCTTCGGTGGTCCGGGATCGACTGCGACGTCCTGGGGTTCGGTCATGGTTCTCCTTTCGTTGTAGGAATCTCTACCCGATTCGGTTGAAGAGCGTTCCTTCGATCCCGGAGTCGGTGAGGAACTGTTCCAGCGTCGGGGTGTCCCCGAAACGCTGGGCGATTGTCGTCAGCAGATCGTCGTCGGCGTTGAGCCCGAGCAGCGTGCGCAGCCGAGCGGTGTCCTCCGTCGAGAACGCCTTGGTGAACTCGTACTCGTCGTGTCCCAAGAACCGCTCGACGCCGCGGCCGATGTCGTGGCCTTCGATGCGTAGCGCTCCGTTGTCGTCGAGTTCGATCACTCGGAACATGGTTCCGTCGCTGTCGTGCCGGTTGGTGAGCACCAGGCTTCGAGGGTGCTGCCCGTGTGACGGCTGCTTTGGATCTGGAGTCATCTCAACCTTTCTGGTGACCGTGGCCGGACCGCCGAGCACGACGAGGCGCAGCGCCGCGCGAAGCTGTTCGGTGGTGGCGCGCCAGACCTGTTCTTCGTGCCGGCAGGCGGCGGCTTCCTCGGCATCACCGGCGTCCTCGGCGCCGGCGGCCGACTTGCTCCACTCGATCGACTGCTGCTGGGTGACGCGGATGTAGTCGAGGATCGCCGACTGGTCGTGGTCGCAGATCACCGCGACCTCGTGCGCGCTCAGTGAGGTGCCGTCGTCATCGAGCACGACGAGCGTCTGCAGGGGGTCGGGCAAGTCGCCGTCGTCGGGCTCAGAAGGGCTGTCCGCGTGGGTGATCGCCGAGATGACCTCGGGGGCAGAGTCGGTCATGAACTCGAACCAGCGGCCGAGACCGTTGACGAGATTCACCCGATGGAACACGCGTACGTCCAGGGTCATGAACGCCATGATCGAGGTCTCGTGCAGGGCCAGCTTCACGCCGGGAAATCGGACCGACTCGGTGGCAACGTACTCCGCGGCTCTCGCCGTGTCAGGCAGCTCGTCGACAAGGGTCGCGAACAACTCCACCGTGGGTTCCTCGCCGAGCACCCGAAGCCACGATGGGGCTGTGTTGGTGGGCAGAGCGATGTCACCGTCCTCGTCGGGTTGGATGCGCTGCCCGGCGATGTCGGAGATCACGTCGATGACGCAGCGCAGCAGATGATCTCGTGAATCGGGGACAGTGGCGATGGCGAGCGACGCCTCGCGTGGCATGGGTGCGGCGTCGGCCAGCATCGCCGGATGGACGACCTCCCAGATCTCACGCAGCGTCCACACCGCCAGGTGGGCGAGCTGGTCGACGCGGCGGTGCGAGACCTCGTAGATCAGGCGTCCGCCATTCAGGAGTCGCCAGTTGGCTCCCTGCATCTGCTTCACATGGACCACCCAGAACTCCCAGGTGCTGTGCAGATCGGTTACCTGCACCGTGGCACGCACGCGATGCGCGCGGGTCACGGTGAAGGTGATGACGCCGTGCGGTCCCTCCGGAAACTCGTCGGACTGTGCGACGGTCAGTTTACTGCCGATAGCCAGCGCGCTGAGACGGTCGGCGAGGTCGATTCGGAACGCCCGCCAGGCGTCGTCGACGAGGGTGTCGAAATCGAAGCCGCTCATGATGGCTCCTTTCTTCTGTGGGTGACAGTTGATCCGTCGTGTGTTCCGCTCCCTGAGTACGCTCACCAGGGGCTTCGAGGCTCGTCGCTATCGCTCCTCGCACCTCAGCCGGCGGGGGGCTATCGCTCCTCGGCCAGCGGTGGTGCCGGCGGAGGGGCCAGACTGCTCAGCCAGCGGTGGTGCCGGCGGATAGGGCGTTTCGGTCGGCGGGGGGTCGGGAATCAACTTGCACCCTCAGAATAGGAGGGGGGTACGACAGCTTCGGGCATCATGGCGGCATGGTGCAGACCTATCCCGAGAGCCCGCGATTTGCCGCGTCGAGCGAGGAGAAGGTGTGGAGCCTGCTGACCGAGCAGCTGCTCGACGAGGACTTCGTCGTCGCCGGCCAGCGCGTGACCGACCACGACAAGGACCACGAGATCGACTTCGTGGTCGCGATCGAGGGTGCGGGGATCGTGTGTGTCGAGGTCAAGGGCGGCACAGTCTGGCATGACGGCGAGTCGTGGTGGCAGGAACGTGTCGGTCAGTCGCCTAAGAGGATTGATCCCGTCGATCAGGTGCGGTCGGGATGCTATGCGCTACGGGAGTTCGTCGAATCCGATCCGGGTTGGACGCAGGGCCGGGTGCGGTGGGATCACGTGGTGGTGTTTCCGAACACCGAGTTCGAGCCGGCATTTGCGGTGCCGGACTGTCCGCGGTGGAAGGTGATCGATCGAAACCAGCTCGATCACCTGATGCCGCTGATCAGGAAGGTGCTGCT
Source organism: Gordonia sp. NPDC003422 (assembly GCF_053588675.1). NCBI lineage: Bacteria > Bacillati > Actinomycetota > Actinomycetes > Mycobacteriales > Gordoniaceae > Gordonia > Gordonia sp. NPDC003422. Next base: position 185,037 of record NZ_JBSFQL010000006.1, on the reverse strand, counting down.
GGACAAGGGTGGCGACCTACCCGTCATCGACGCGGCCGGCATCGAGCAGTTGCGCACGGCGCTGGGTGGTCGGGGTCTGCCGCAGCGCGACGTCGTGGCTCGGGCGTTGGAGAACGAGGATGTCGCGGATTCGCTGACCGAACATCAGGCCGTGATTCTGGGGGCCATCCGGAGTCTGCACCGCGTTGAGATCCGTGGCGGCGCGGGGAGCGGCAAGACGTTCCTGGCGGTGGAACAGGCTCGGCGACTGGCGAAGTCGGGTCTGCGTGTCGCGCTCATCTGCTATTCGCATGGCCTCGCGTCGTACCTTGAGCGGCTCACCGCGACGTGGAAGCGGCAGGAGCGTCCGGCCTATGTGGGCGAGTTCCACGATCTCGGTGTGCAGTGGGGTGCGCCGAGCGGGCCCGACGAGCTCGAACGGACCAAGGCGGCGTCGGAGTTCTGGGAGCACGACCTCCCACGGCTGATGCTCGAGAAAGCGCTGGAGCTGCCGCCGGGGCAGCGGTTCGACGCGATCGTCGTCGACGAAGCGCAGGACTTCGCCGACTCCTGGTGGCGTCCGCTGCTCGCGAGCCTCCGCGACGAGGATGCCAGCGGGATATACGTGTTCAGCGATGAGGGGCAGCGCGTGTTCGATCGCCAGGGGTCGCCGCCGGTTCCGTTGGTGCCGCTGATCCTCGACCATAATCTGCGTAACACCAAGCAGATCGCCGAAGCATTCAAACCGCTTGTCGGACAGCGCATGCAGCTGCGTGGCGGCGACGGCCCGGATGTGCGGTTCGTCCAGTGCGCACCTGAGGACGCGCTGGGCATGGCCGACGACGAGGTCGAGGCGCTGATGGAGCAAGGCTGGCGCGCCGAGGACATCGCGTTGCTGACCACAGGCAGCCGCCACTCCGAGCAGGTGGAGCGGCAGAACGAGGGCAACAAGTCGTACTGGGCGACGTTCTGGGATACCGAGCAGGTGTTCTACGGGCACGTCCTGGGTTTCAAAGGGCTCGAACGACGCGTCGTGGTGCTGGCGCTCAACGAGTCGAAACCGCGTGATCGCTCCCGGGAGCGGCTGTATGTCGGGCTGTCGCGAGCGCGGGATCAGCTCGTCGTGTGCGGCGACCCGGAGTTCGTGCGGGAAGTCGGCGGTGGGGAAGTGGTGAGGCGTTTGGGGATGGTGTGACGCGCGAGGTCAGAGGGCTCTTTCGGTCGCTGCGACACCCCCGTGTGCAGCCTGTTTCCGGCCGTCACGCGCAGTATTCTCGACCATTGTGACCACCCCTTCGCTCACCGTCAGTGTCGCCGAGTTGGGCAGGAGATTCACCTCCAACACCATCGCGAACGGACGGGCATCATCGAGTGGGCGGAGCGTGCAGGATCACGAATGGTCGGAAGACGGCTTGACGCTGACCGGCACGGTCGCGGGCATTAAAGGCCGCTATCACACCTACCGACAACATATCCGTTTCCGTGGCGAGCCCGCGGTCGCGAGCATCAGTCACACGGTGTGCACCTGCCCTGCGCGCACCGACTGCCAGCATGTGGTTGCGTTGTTGCTGGCGGTGAGCAGAGCGACCGCAGTACCTGCACCTGCACCTGCACCTGCGCTGCCAGGCATCGTCGCGTCAACTCCGTCCACGACAGTGACACCGCTGCCGCGGACGTGGCGCTCGGCGGTCAAAGATATCGTCGGCGGTTCTTCGGCGTCGACGAACTCGGGAGGGAAACCGTTGGCGTTGGCGGTCGGGCGGACCACGCCGACACGCCACGGTGACGGTGTGCTGACCCTGCGCCCGATGACGGTCGGCGCTCGCGGCAATTGGATCAAGACCGGTGCCACGTGGCGCGACGTCGTGTCGCCCTACGCCGCCGGGCTCGACCCCAACCAGCAGGCTTCCTTGCGCGCAATGTATCGCGTGCTGGCCGGTGGAGCCTACGGATACTCGTCCACCGACGACACCGTGTCGCTGGCCGCCCCGCCGCGCGCGTTGTGGCGACTACTCACCGACGTCGCCGCAGACGGCGTCGAACTGATCGCCGAACCGTCGCTGCGCGTGAACGAGATCCGGGTTGGTCGGGCGTCGCTGGGTTATGCGATCACCGCACATCCCGACGGTGCCCAGCTGTTCGGGGAACTCGTCATCGACGGCGAGGTGATCGACGCCGCCGATGTCGACACCATCGGCCTGCCCGACCCGCACGGGGTGTGGCGCATCGCCGACGAAGTGCTGACGCTCGCGCCGCTCGAGCAGGCCGTGACAGCACGCGAATTCGAGGCGCTGCAGGAGGGTTCGGAGATCGTCATCCCGTCGGCCGACCTCGCCGAGTTCAGTCTCGACGTGCTGCCCAATCTTTCGCAGCGTCGAGCTGTGACAGTCGCCGACGGTGTGCTTACGCCACCGAACGTTGAAGGCCCCGAAGCGGTTTTGACTGTCACCGACTCCGAGAATGGTGCTCGCTACTCCTGGAGCGTCGGCTATCGGGTCAACGACGCCAACGTCGTGTTCGACCCATCCCAGCCCATCGGTGCCACGGCCTACCGCGACGAGGCCGCCGAAGAGGAACTGTGGACGCGCATCACACCGGACATGCAGACGGTGGCATTCCTGAACTCCCACTGGACGTATCACACGATCCTGCGGCTGGTCACCGAGGCTCGGCGCGCTCCCACCCAGGACGCGATCGACGCAATCGAACGCCTCGACGCAGCTGCCACACACTTTGACGCGGTGGCCGAGGCGTCGGTGACGATGCTGCGCCACCCGATGACCTTGACACAGCCGGAACTGGCCGTGCTCTGCGGCGAAGTGATTCCGGCAATGCGCGAGCAGGCCGACATCCGCGTCGACTACCGGTGCGCCGACGAGTACCGTCCAGCGGCGCATCAGCCCGAGATCGCCTTCAGCGCCGACGACCAGCCGGGAAACGACTGGTTCGGTCTCGAGGTCACAGTCACCGTCGGCGAACTGACTCTCCCGATCGCGGACGTGATCGCCCAATTGGCCACCGGGGCAACACACATGCTGTTGCCGGGCAATGAGTACATCGCGCTCGACACTCCCGAGCTGCTGCGGCTCACCGAGTTGCTCGTCGAGGCTCGCACGCTCGGTGAGATCGACGCCGACCGCGTCAGCACGCGCAGCCTCAATGCGACATTCTGGGAGGAGCTACTCGCTCTCGGCGTCATCGACAAACAACTCGAGCAGTGGCGTCAACGGATGGCACAGCTGGCGAAAGCCAGGCCGCCCCGACCGGTGAAGCCTTCGAAGCGGCTGAAAGCCGACCTGCGGCAGTATCAGCAAGACGGCCTGAACTGGCTGTCGTTCCTATGGAAGAACGAGCTTGGCGGTGTTCTCGCCGACGACATGGGTTTGGGTAAGACGGTGCAGACGTTGGCGTTGGTGGCCCGTGCCGTCGACGCTGATCGGACGTCGCGGTTCCTGGTGGTTGCGCCGACGAGCGTGGTGCCCAACTGGGTCGCCGAGTGTCGTAAGTTCGTTCCCGGGCTGAAGGTTTCGGCGGTCACGGCGACGGGCAAGCGCAGCGAGATCCCGTTCGACGAGCAGGTCGACGGCGCGCACATCGTCGTCACGTCGTACACCTTGCTGCGATTAGGGTTCGACGACTTCGACCGATTCCAGTGGAACGGTGTCATTTTCGACGAGGCGCAGTTCATCAAGAACCACACCGGCAAGACACACCAGTGCGCGCGTCGAATCGAGGCGCCGTTCAAGTTGGCGATCACCGGCACGCCTATGGAGAACAACCTGATGGAGTTGTGGTCGCTGCTGTCGGTCACCGCACCCGGCCTGTTCCCGTCGCCGACCACCTTCACCAACTACTTCCGCAAACCCATCGAATCCGGTTCGGCACCTGAGCGTCTCGACACGCTGCGGCGTCGGATCAAGCCGCTGATGTTGCGTCGCACCAAGGACCAGGTCGCCATCGACCTGCCGCCCAAGCAGGAGCAGGCGATGGTGCTGGATCTGTCGTCGAAGCACCGCAAGATCTACGACACCCGGCTCGCACGAGAACGGCAGAAGGTGCTCGGACTGCTCGGCGACTGGGAGAAGAACCGCTTCCAGGTGTTCCGCTCGCTGAGCATGCTGCGCCAGCTGAGTTTGCATGCCGCGCTGGTCGATTCGTCACACAACGCGGTGAACTCCGCCAAGGTGGACTACCTGTCGGAGCAGCTGCCGGCCTTGGTCGACGAGGGACACAGCGCGCTGGTGTTCAGCCAGTTCACCCGCTTCCTCGACATCGTGCGCGCCCACCTCGACGAGGCGGGTATCACCTACAGCTATCTCGACGGCTCGATGTCGGCGAAGCAGCGCGACAAAGCGGTGCGGCAGTTCACCTCCGGTGTCAACCAGGTCTTCCTGATCAGCCTCAAAGCCGGCGGGTTCGGGCTCAACCTGACCGAGGCCGACTACTGCTTCGTGTGCGACCCCTGGTGGAACCCGGCCGCCGAAGCGCAGGCCGTCGACCGTGCCCACCGCATCGGACAGCAGCGTCCCGTCAACGTGTACCGACTGGTGTCGGCGGACACCATCGAAGAACGCGTCGTGCGTCTACAGGAACGCAAGCGGGCGTTGTTCGACGCGGTCGTGGATGACGGGGAGTTGTTCGGAACCGCGTTGAGCGCAGCGGATATTCGGGAGATGTTGGCGTAGGGAGCCAGATAGCGACCAGCACCGATATCGCCTGCAAGCAATATCGTTTCGAAGTAATGTTTGTTTCGTGCGTGGAAACGAGCGACTCGCGGAGATGCTGGCTGACCCCGAAACCGCGCAGCGAGTGGGTGTCATCCGCGCCGAGATGGCGCAGGCCGACCGCGCTCACGCGAGTCTCCCAACGGAATCCGACGATAGCGAGGGGCGAGAGTAACTTGCCCCGGACTGGAGTGGCTAAGCAGTCCTTGGAGCCGACATCTGCGGCGGAGCCGCCGCGATGGCGAGGGTCCGCGAGCACCGATAGGCGGCGGACAGGCACGAAACCGAGCAGGAGTTCTACGGAGTTGTCCAGTCGAAGGTCTTCGCCGTCAGCTCCTCGTACCGGGGTTCAAACGGCATCACCCGGAAGTCGCCAGAAAGCTCATCGACGTCGTCGCCGTCGAACGTGATGCCGGACCAGATCCCGATGACGCACCGGCCAGGATTGTTCCGAGCATGGTCGACCTCACCCTTCGTGACGATCACCGTCGCCCCGTTCGACTGTGTGCCCTTGGCCTCGAGGTAGCAGACCTCGCGCCCACGGGTGGCTTTGGCGTCGTACGGGTGCGTCAGATGGGTGTCTTCAACTGTCCAGCCTTCTGACTCGAAGTGTGCCATCAGGCGGTTCTGGGCTGCCATCTCGATCTTGATTCGTATCGCCGTGAGGGTCTGGTGTCCCTGGCCACCTCGCGGCGCGGCAGGTGGCAGTGTCTGGGCGATGTGCTCGGACCACAGCTGATCGACGGCGGCGGACACTTCTGGGCGCACTTGGTTGCCGCTGCTTTGTGGCCTCCAATTCTGCTCTGGAAAGGCGGCTTTCAGGTCCTCGATGTCGAGCCGATCCCCTGCTGCGACGACGCGATCCCACTCGACGTCAACGTAGTTCGCGGTCTTGGAGCTGTCGGCCCAGTGCTGGTCGGACTCGATGTGTGAGATCGCGATCCCGCTACCGACGATTCCACGACCGGCGGTCCCCTGACGGAGCAGGTAAACGCGGTCGCCGGGCTCGATACCTTGGCGCCGCCCACCAGTGGACCAACTCTCAGTCCACGGGACACCCGACGCGGTTGAGACTATCGCCTCGGCCATACCTTCATCGGAGGTGCGGGCCGGATTCCACGTAAGGAGGAATGCTGATGGGGGTATCCACATGTCTCGCGTGTCTTTGGGCATCTCGGGTGCGGTCGCCGCCATCGTGCGGGTCTCCAATCAGACGCGTTGGTAGTGCTTAAGGTCAGCAGCTGAGCCACGACGCCGAGTTCGCATCCGTACCGTCTTCATCTATCCAGACTGATCGTCGGAACTGGCCAGAGTCGGTGCCGTCACCAGGCCGCTTTGAGCGGGGTGATTCGATTTCCACGGCTGTGGTGGGTGTCAACTGTCATGTTCTTGATCGCCAACCTCGATTGCGGCGTTACTGCTCGATGATGTGCCGAACTTGAGCGGCGAGCGCGACGAGATCCTGGTGGTCACTCGGTCGATCTCCTCGTGTGGGCCAGCCGTTGACGTCGCTGCGCCAGCTTGCGGGAATCGCCTCCGCGCCCCACCGACCACCGAGAAGTCCGCCGGCGATGGCTGCAACCGTGTCGGTGTCGTGGCCGATGCGGATCGCGTTGTGCAGCGAGTGCTGGAAGTGTTCTGAGGGCGTGTCGGCGGGTACGGGTGTCTGCATGATGGCGGCAGCCGCAGCCTGTAGTGCGGAGACGGTAAAGCCGTTGGGATTGAACGACTTCGGGTCGTCGGTGGCGGCGGCGTCGAGCCATCGTGACCATTGAGCGGCGCGCTCGGTGGGTAGGAGGTCGAGACCGGCTCGGATGTCGAAGCGACCGTCAAGCACGGCGACGCGGATGGCCTCGCACCAGATGACGCAGGAGTCGCCGGCAAGCGGGTCGGCGTGCGTCAGCGAGGCGACCGCGCGTGCGGCCTCGGCGAGGTGGGCGCGGTCGTCGAGGTGAGCGAGGGCGACGGGGGCGGTGCGCATGAGTGCACCGTTGCCGGCGGATCGCGGGCGGTGGTCTGCGTACTTCTGAGACTCCTCGCGCATGATGCGGCCGAGGCCTTGCTCGCCTGTGCGCAAACGATCGCGTGTGGCGTGCAGGACGTGGCTGGTCTGCACACCGATGTCGGGCGGGCCGTCGTCGAGCCAGCGCAGGAAGTTCGCTGCGATGGCGTCGAGTGCGTCGTCGGTGGTGAGGTCGGCGCCGGTGGCAGCGACCTCAGCGATGGCGACGGCCATCGAGGTGTCGTCGCTCCACTCGCCGGGAGCGAAGTTGCCCAGACCCCCGCCGAGCATCTGGGCCTCCTCGCCGGCGCGGAGGACGATGCGGTCGAACTCGTAGGGAACGCCGAGAGCGTCGCCGACGGCAGTGCCGACGAGAACGCCTGCAGCGCGGTCGAAATGGGTGGAGGAGAGGTGCAATGTGGTGGCCCTTCTTTGGGTGCCTGCGTGAGTGGTCTCGACACGACGCCTCGCCCAGGGGCTCGGTGTCGGCTCGACCAGCGGGGTGGGGCTCGGTGTCGGCTCGACCAGCGGTGGATGGCTGAGCCTCGAGGGTTTGGGACGTCGTGTCGCCAGCCCTTCGAGGCTCGCAAGCTCGCACCTCAGGGAGCGGTAGGGGCGGGGTCGCGCTTGTCGCACCTCAGGGAGCGGTGGGGGCGGGTCGCGCTTGTCGCACCTCAGGGAGCGGTGGGGGAGGGGGTCAGCTCCGTCGCCGACCGCGCTTGCGGTTCTGCTGGTGGTACGAGTCGCGCGTCATCTTCGACATGTACTGCGCCCCGGTCTCTTCCGCCATTGCCTGCATGCGGCCGAGGTCGTCCAACTCGTCGTGGATTGCGCCGGCGGCCGCAACGGGGGCGATCATCGCCGCGTCGTCGAGCCGCATGCGTGACTCGGCGAGACGGGCATTGCCGCCGTCGACGTCGCCGGACTCGTAAGCGCGTGACGCCTCGATCTTGGCGGCCTGGGCCTCCTGGAACAGCTTCTCCGACTGGACAGTTGGGTCGGGCACGCGGCCGGTAGCCTCGTCGCCGGGCACCACGTTGACCATGACGGGTACGGTGACGGTGTGCTCGACGAGGTCGGGCATCTCGACGTACTGCAATTCGAGACGGGCGATCTGGGTCAACCCCAGTGCGGAGAGGCTGTCGATACCGAGGCGCAGCAACAGCTTTCGCTGCTCGTCGGCGTACAGGTCGCCGAGTTCGATCATCACCTGACCGTCGCCGATCTGGTTGGCGGGCAGGTCGTTGTAGAGCTGCAGCGACTGCACTTGCGGCTCGTAGTGCACGGTGACGCTCACGGCTTGCGCCACCTTCGACAGCAGGCCGTCGACCTCACCGGCGATCGCAGCGCTCGCCGCGTCGGGGTTGTCGGCGAACACGTGGTTGCCGTTGCCGGCGCGTGCCATCGCCGAGAGCATCGTCTCGTCGTAGCGGCGGCCGTAGCCCAGCGTCGACGTGACGATCGCGTCGCGCGCGGATTGTGCTGTCACGTCGGCCATCTGGTCGGCGTCGCGGATGCCGGCGTTGACATGCCCGTCACTGATGACGAGCACGGTACCGCCGCGGATGTCGGCGTCTCCGGTGGCGCGACGCAGTTCGCGCAGGCCGCGCAGGTAGCCCGACGACAGGTCGGTCGACCCGCCAGGATAGACCGCCTTGATGCGCTCGATGGCGTCGGCCTTGTCGGCCAGGGGAGCGGCCGGGATCACCACTTGTGCCTCGTTGTCGAAGGTGACGAGGCCGAAAACGTCGGTGGGGTCGAGGCGCTGCACCAGGGCGATGAGCGCCTGCTTGGCTCCGTCGATGGGCGTGCCTTGCATCGAACCGGAACGGTCGAGCACGACCTGTAGCGCGGTCGCCGCGCGGTCCGTCGTCGAACGGCCTGCGGGAGCCTCGATCTCGAGGAGCACGTTCACTTCGTCGGTGGCCTCGTGAGCCACCACATTGACATCCAGAGCAGCGGAGAACTTCATTGCTCTACTCCCTTCTCCGCCTCGGCGTCGGACCGAAGCGACTTTGCGTGAAAATGAGATTACTACTTTGCGCAGACATTCGCATAGTCTTTGTCCATGGCGTCTGCGAAGAGCGCTCGTTTGAACGACTACCCGCGGCCGAATGTCGCCGTCGACATCGCCGTGCTGACCGTCGTCGATGACCGTGTGCACGTGGTGGTGCAGCAGTCCGACGAAGGGCCGGCCTTGCCGGGGCGGTTCATCCGTGAGCGGCGAACCGTCGGCGAGACGGTGCGGGAGGTGCTCGAACTCAAGCTCGGGCTCTCGCCCGACCACGTTCACCCGCACCTGCTGGAGGTGTTCAGTGAACCTGACCGAGATCCGCGGGGGTGGACGATCTCGATCGCGCATTCCGTGGCACTGCCGTCCGACGAGCTCGACCACGTGGCCGGTGAGCTGCAACCGCTCACCGAGGAGGGGCGGTTGGAGTCAGGTGAGCGGTTGCTCTACGACCATGACCTCATAGTGGCAGCAGCCACCGACAGTTTTCGTCGGCGCTACGAGGACCGGCCCGACCCGGACGGGTTGCTGCGTCCGCCGTACACGCTCACCGACCTGCGTGAGCTGCATGAAGCCGTGCTCGGGCGGCGACTCATGCGCGACTCGTTCAACCGTCGCGTCGAGCCGCTGCTGGCGCCATTGGCGGATCCGACGGGCAAACCGCAGACACGCGTCGGGGGTGGTCGGCCGGCGCGGTTGTTCACCCCGAGCGGACCGCCGACGGCGACATTCGGGTGGCGGTTGCCGAGTGCGGAGGAGTAGGTGGGTCGCAATCCCACGTGTGTCGCGGAGCGTGCGGACCTTGCGATGTCAGGGGTGGGTCCTATCGTGGCCCGTATCCATGCACCGTGTGCTCGGCCCGGCTCACGCCGTCCACGCATGATCTACGCTGGATCTACATCGCGACGCCTCACCCCGGTTAGGAGAGTTCGACATGACTGTCCTTGATGCCCCAACGCTGGCAGGCTCGCGCGACAAGGCGCAGGAACTGCTCAGCAGCTTGCCGATGGACCTCAGCAATTCAGACGTCACGCTCGATTGCGGCGATCTGATCGCTGCAACTGCGTCGTTCGCTGACGAACTTGTGCGCGAGATTCTCGTGGTCCGACATGCACGTAGCCTGCGAGCAGTGCGTCTCGGCGACGAGGATTTCAGTACCTACCTGGTGCAGCGAGCGGCCGCGCGCGAGGTCAGGGATCGGCTATCGCTTTCCTAGCCCCGCTCCTCATAGGCGCGTAGCGCGGCGCTGAACTGTGCGCTCCTCGTTATCAGAGCCGACACATTCGGCGCTGCGTGGTCTTCGTCGAGTGGATCTCGTGGTTGGCCGAACAGCAGGTAGTAAGTGCGCAAAGCATTCGAGTACGCATTTGCTCGCTCCCGCACCCATCGGTCGTCGCAGCCCTCTATTGCCCGCGCAAACGCACGGGAGGCGGCGGCCAATTCATGACCGGTTGCCGCAGTCTCATCGCCAGTGACACGGTAGTTGGCGTACGCGGCCTCCAAGCGGTCGCACGACTCCGCCGCGCGGTCCACCCGACGTTTACGTCTTTCTGCGTTGCGGTTTCGACGTCCCACCAGTTCGGCCGTCAAGTAGGCCGCGAACATCCCGACTACGGTGATCGACCCGGTTATCGCTGGGGCAATCCACACGGGTGCACACGAATTCACGTCCCCGCCTCCACTCTTGTCGCCCGTCCCGCAGGGCTTGGGCAACCAGCTTAGGTAGGAAGTACGACACCCCATGGGTGGGTGAAAGGACTCTCCACAAGGGGGACGAAGGCAGGCGACAGCGTGTCGAGATCGATCAGCGTGAGGTGGGCTCGATCAGCAGTGACGGGTCACGAGAAGAACAGCTTCGACGCGACGCTGTCCTGGTGCACGCGTCTGGCACCCTTAGGTGAGGCGTCAGCGCCGAACTTGACCTTCAATCCTGTTCGGATGCTGGATAGTTCGAAGTAGCCGCTCTGGCTGAAGGGTTCGTCGGCGTCGACGGCGGTCACGGCGAACTCTTCGGCGTGATCGGTGTTGTCGCCGGGGCCCGTGTAGAGCATCTTGTGTCCCTTGCTGGTGACGAGTCCCTTGCTGGCGTGTAGGTTTCGACCACTCGCCTTGTTGGTCAACGACTTTCCGGACCCAACGTCGGTGGCGGTCCACAAGTCCGAATCCTGGATATCGGCGGGGCGCGGGCGATGGGTGACCTCGAAGTTGATCGACTCGGGTGGGATGGCTTCGGTGGAGGCGTGCAGGCAGTCGTTGGTGGCGTCGTCGCGGATGTACACGGCGTCGGAGGACGTGAGCCCGCCCGCGAGGTATCCGGCGGACAACGCCAGACGCAGTTGCTTGCGCACTGTGCCGAGTTCGGTGGGCAGGTTCGGGACGCCGAGCGGGGTGAGGATTGTCTGCATCTTCTCGATCATCGGGATTAACACCGACTGCTGCACGTCGCGGTCGAACACAGACTGTCGCAGCTCGCGGATCTGATCGAGGAGTTGGGCGTGGCGCGTCGGATCTTTGCGCACCATGTCGGCCAGCATGCCGTCGTTGCCCATGAAGAAGTGGCGCTTGGGTTGCAGGATCTGGTCGAGGCCCCAGGGGATCAGCGTGAAGTGTACGTTGTCGAGGCCGGGTGCGGCGACGGCGTCGACGTCGTTGTAGACGTAGGTGTTGTTCGTGTTGCGCGAGTAGCCATCCCAGTGTTTGAGGAAGAAGTCCATGGCGTAGAGCCGGATGAACCGGTCGAGGTCAAACACGTCCGCGGCGCCGGCGATGCCGTGGGCTTTGAGATGGTTGATCGCGAGCCGAAGGTCGGCCTTGTCGTCGAACTCCGAGAGATCCTCGACGCCGATGAAATCGAAGCGCTTGTCGATGAAGTCGTCGGTGTGCTCGATCTCGTACAGGTTGCCGTCGCGGTGGGCGAAGTTACGCTCGATGTAGCGCGGCATCACCGGTTCGACGCTGACGAACACCCCGGGCGCGGGAGCGGTCGGGATGCCCTGCCCGATCGGCTTGCCGTTCACCAGCACCCGCACGATGTTGCATCGGGAGTAGGGAAGGCCGGCGAGCTCGAACAGCTTGTATCCCACCACTTGCCGCGCGAATGACGGGTCCTGGATCGAGTTGTTCAGGGTCAGATATCGCGATCCGATCAGCCCGGTGATGAGTGGCTTGTTTGCCTCGTTGTCCTTGGCGAAATCGATGTGCAGACAAGGCTTGTCGCTGCGGATGGACCCGCAGAACGACTTCTTCTTGATCCCCACATCGGTGAACGTGGTCTTCGGTGGGAACGACGTACCGGAGATCTCGACCGACGACGCCCGACGCCAGGTGTAGCGCGCACCTTTCGTCCAATCGAAGTTGCACCGACCGCCCTTCGGCTGCTCGTTGCGCACGAACTCCCAGTCCGCGGGCGGCATGGTGATCTTCACCGTCACGACGTTGTCGAGGGCGTAGAGCGAATCGAGCTTCTGTTGTTCTTCTGCGGACATGTACCGACTCTGCACCCGGTGAAGCCGGGTGTCGTGAGTAGTGCACTACGCGATCTCGAGGACTCGACGCCGGCCATTCCACGCGAATCGGGTACGGCCGTTGTAGGGTCCTTCGCATGCCCGCGCGTCGACGACAAATCATTCGGAATCGTGCGCTTCCGATTCTCTGGCTGACCGTCGTTGCCGCGCTGTTGCTCGCCGGCTGCAGCGTCGACGGAACGCCGACCAAGGAGACGGACCAACAGGTCCAACCGAATCCGGTGCCGACGATGGTCGTGCTCGACGCCTCCGATTCGATGAACACCGCCGACGCCCCCGGGCCGCGGTTGGATGCGGCCAAGGCTGCGGTGACCTCGCTGGCCGGTGGATTACCAGCCGGAACACCCTTCGGGGTCGTCGCGTTCGGATCGCAGAAGGTGGCCCGCGAGACGACGCAGACCGTAGGGTGCGCCGATGTGCGGACTGTCGTACCGCTCGGACCTCTGAACACCACGGCGCTGCAAGGCGCTCTCAATGGCCTCCAGGCCAAGGGCTACACGCCGATCGCGTTGGCGCTCCAGCAGGCCGCCGAGCAGCTTCCGGCGAGTGGTCCGGCGTCGATCGTCTTGGTGTCCGACGGTGAGTCGACCTGCCAGCCGCCGCCCTGCGAGACCGCCGCAGCCATTCACCAGCAGCGCCCGGACGTCACGATCAGCGCGGTCGGGTTCCGGACCGACGACCCGTCGCTCGCCTGCATCGCCGAGAAGGGCGGCGGGCTGTTCGTCACCGCCGACAACGCCGCACAGTTGTCCGCACGACTCGCTGCGGCGCAGAACGCGCAGGCAGCCACCACGCGCCTCACCCCGACCTCACGGGGTGGGATCACGATCGGCGAGTCGCTGTCCGATGTCCGAGCAGCGAATCCGAGTTTCCCGACCACCGGCCGCACCGACGGCGATCGCACCATCTACCGCTGGATCGACTGCGACTACGCCTTTGCCGACGACGTGCTCGTGGAGATCGCACCCGGCGACCCACCGGGATCTGCGGGCACCACGATCGACGGGGTATCCAAGGGAACACCGGGATCTCGCGCCATTGAGCTGTACGGAGAACCGCTCGAAGACTCCGACAACGTCGCCGTGTTCACCGCGGACCAGGCGGCCGGGACCGCCTACCGGATTGGCTACGAGGGTGGCGACATGATCGCCGACGGGACCGTTACCACGGTGATCCTGTGCCACTGCCTGCCGTCGAAGAAATCGTCCGACGGTGGGCCGGAGGTGGTCAAGGTGATCGCCGTCGATCAGTCGGGCAACCCGATCAACGGATTCGCCGTCACCGGCAGTACGCAATCCTGGGACAGCAGCACGATCGGGTACTGCTCCAACGCCATTGGTGCGATCACACTGGGCGTGTATCACTGTGGTTCCACCGCAGACTCGGCCAGCGTCTGCTGGCCGTCTCGGGGCCGGTTGCTGTGTGCGTACTCGCCGTTCAAGACCGAACTGACCGCCTACAGCTATTCGGGAACTCTCCCATCGCTCGATCAGCCGGATCCAGACGTATCGCCATGGGGATTGGAACTCGCCAACGGTGCCCGCTGCGTCAAGGTCCTCGGCGGGGCATTTCCGCAAGGGCCTGTCGGCTATCTGTACTCCTACAGTTGCGGGTCGAGCTCGGACTACACGTTCGTGTTCATTCCCAGCGACTCGGAGCAACTCTTCGAGAAATCCGGGCCGACGTGGACGGTGACCTATGGCGCCAGCGATTCAGTGCCGACACAGGTAGCCGTGACGAAAGCGTATTACTCTGCGGCGCAGTGATTTACCTTCGCGATGAGATTGCCTTCCGCCGACTGAGGTAACCCCACCGCCGGCTGAGATGCGAGCCTGCGAGCGTCGAAGCCCCTGGCGAGATTGCGTTGTCGGCTCACCAGCCCTTGAGGCTCCTCGCTGCGCTCGTCGCACCTCAGGGAGCGGATGGGGTCGGCTGGTGTGATCTCGACACGACGCCTCGCCTGGCGGCTCGGTGTCGGCTCGATCAGCGTGGGGCACGACGCCTCGCCTGGCGGCTCGGTGTCGGCTCGATCGGCGGAGGTACTCAGCGCATCTGATCGACCTCGGCGAGCCCCCGTCGGATCTTCTCTTCCACCTCGACGACCATCGCCCGATGGCGTTCGGCGGCATCGGGTTTGCCGATGAGGTCGGCGAGTTCGGCGAGCACGACGTCCATCGGACCGAAAGCCACACTGCCGGAGTTGAGTCCGGCGATGGTGCCGGTGTACTCGGAGAGCTCGGCGTAGAGTTCGCGCGCTTCGTCGACCAGGCCGAGGCGGACCAGCGCGCGGGCGTGGAAGACCTCCAGCGCCGACCAGTAATAGTCGCGCAGCGGTTGGGGTTTCAGCTCCGCGATGACGTGGGCTTCGGCGGTTCGGCCGGCGTCGATGAGTCCGACGGCGTAGACCCAGCCGATGCGGTCGGGGACGCGGGTGTACAGCTCGAGGAGGTCGTCGATGAGGTGTGCGAGGGAGCCTTGGTACCAGGCGACCAGGATTCGGCTGAGCAGCAACAGGTCTGCGCCGTTGGGAAGGCCCGCGTCGATCAGGGTTTTCGACGCCGATTGGTAGCTTCGTGTTGCCGCGTCGAGGTCGCCGCGGAGAGCATCCAGCACGGCGTTGTAGACGGACAGGACAACGACCATTTCGCCTACGCGTCCGCTGGTTGCGCTGCGCAGACCGCTGTTCATTTGCGCCACCGCACCGGGCAGATCACCCTCGGCGCTGAGTGCCTGGAACATGCCCCAGTGGGCGGTAGCGATGTAGGCAAGATCGCCGAGTTCCTTTGCTGCGCTGAGGAAATCGGCGGCGACAACCGGGAACTCCACCCGTGAGTCCGGGCCGAGGTGAGTGAACACCTGGGCGTTGAGGGCCGCGCACTCGAGTTCCAGGTCGCCGATCTGGCGCGCCAAGCTCACCGCCTCTGCCGCATAACGGACAGCGTTGTCCTGGTCGTTGCCCTCGAACTCCAAAGCAGCAGTGACCAGGAGCCTGATTCGGTCGACCCCTGTTGTGGTGGGCAGCATCTCGAGTACGGCGCTCGTCATGATCGGATCTGCGGCACCGTGGGGTCGGGTGGTCCAGATGTGTGGTGTGCGCCAGCAGGTCAGGACATCCAGAACGACCCGCGGTTCGTCCATCGCCTGCGCAAGACCCAAGGCCTCGTTACGGAGTGCGCGGGCGTCGGTGACGTGGCCCTGGTAGGCGTACGCGGTGACCAGATTGCGCATCGAGTCGATCAGGGCGATACGGTCGGCGGCGTCGGCGGTGGGATGGTCGTGCCCGGCCATTCGATGGATTTCGACGCTGGCACGCCACAACGTCAGCGAGTCGCCCTTGAACGCCGTGGCAAAGCGCTGCTGGGCAGCAGGTTCCACCATGGTGAGGGCTTCGACTGCGGTTGTCGTCCCGGCGCCCAGCCAGGCGTGGTGGGCGAGTTCGTCGGGGTCGTGGTGCGGGCGGGATCGCAGGATCTGCATGGTCTGCCAATGAATTCGACGCCGACGTAGTGCCGGTATGGCGTCGTACGCGGCGTCGCGGACGAGGACGTGGTTGAACCGGATCCGATCGACGGTGGTGGTGAGCAGGCCTGCGACGACGGCGGAGTCGATGGCATCGAGGACCACATCTTCTGTGTCCGTGTCGGTGTCACCTGGCCAGAGTGCGACCAGGAGGTCGATGTCGGCGTACCGACCGCAGACCGCGGCCAGCCGCAGCATCGACGCGGTCTCCGGGGGTAGCCGGTCGATGCGACGCAGCAACACTTCTCGTACGCCCACCGGTACCGACATCAAGGCTTGTCGCGGTCCACGGGAAGCGACCAGTTTGGCCAGTTCCCGGACGAAGAGGGGATTGCCGTCGGTGCGGTCGCGGAGCAGGTCGAAGGTGGGTGTGTCGAGTGGCCAGAGCCCGACAGATCGCGCGATGTCTTCGATCCCGGCGTCGGACAATCCCTGCAGTGCAATCAGATCGGCGGTCACCGCCACCAGTGACGCCACGGTGGCGAGGAGCTCCGACTCGGCTTCCGACGGTCGGTATGTGGCCAGTACCAGTACTGGGCGGCGTGCCATCCAGGTCACGGCCTGCCGCAAGATCTGCAAGGTGGCGCTGTCGGCGCGGTGCACGTCGTCGAGAACGAGGAGCACGCCGCCGGCCGGTTTTTCGACGGCGGTGACCACACGTCGCGCCAACTGAAACGGGTCCTCGACGTCATGATCGGTGTCGAGACCCTCGAGGACCTCGCGCCATGCCCACGCCGCCGGCGCGCCGTCGACCTCGGGGCAGTGCCCGACAGCGGTGGACCACCCCTGGCCGCGAAGACTGTCGGCGAAAGTCTGTGCGAGAGTGGACTTGCCGCCACCGGCCTCGGCGGTGACCCAGACGACACGTAGGCCGGTCTCGGTCGCGGTGCGCGCGTGCTCGGCAAGTTTCTCGAGTTCGGTTTCTCGCCCGGCAGGTTGCAGAGGGGAAGGCTCTGGGGGTTCGGTTTCGGGTGGTGACACTTCAAGCGGAACCGGGGTGCGCGTCACGACTGACGCGCGCAACGCCGGGTCGTGTCGCAAGATCGCTTGTTCGAGTTGACCGATGGCCGGTCCGGGATCGACGCCGAGTTCGTCGGCGAGATAGGTGCGTACGGCGCGCAGCGTGTCCATGGCGTCGGCCTGACGGCCGAGTTGGTATTGAGCGTGTGCGAGGAGCCGGAACAGTTCTTCGCGCGTCGGATGGTCGGCGCACAGAGTGGGGAGCGTGGCGACCACTTCGTCGGGCCGGCCCAGGTCGAGGGCCGCGGAAGCTCGTTGTTCGAGTGCGGTCATGCGCAGTTCGGTGAGGCGGGTGACCTCGGGGACCGCCCACGCCTGTGTTGCGTACGGGCCGTACGGTTCGCCGGTCCAAAGGTCGAGCGCTTGGGTCAGCCGTCGGTGGCGATCGGCCGCGGTGCTTCCGGACTCGGTGACCAGATCGTCGAACTCCCAGACATCGACGGCCTCGCGGGGCAGCCGCAGCGCGTAGCCGGGCGGTTCGCTGACCAGCAAGCGAGCGGGTGCGCGAGGTGGGCGGTCGGGTTCGAGGAGTCGACGCAGGTTGGAGATGTGGGCTTGCAGACTGGCCAGTGCCTTCGGTGGCGGTTCACCGTTCCAGAGGTCGTCGATCAGCCGGTCCGTCGACACCACGTGGCCACCCGCGGCGATCAGTCGCGCGAGCACGGCCCGTTGGCCGCGGGCGCCGAGCTCGGCGGGTTGCGAATCCATGTCCAAGCGCAGGGCACCCAGCATCGACAGACGCACCTGCCGTGGGTGCGCATGATCGGCGATGCGCTCCGACATCGTCTCCTGCTCTCGTGCTCTGACCTGCCTCGGAGAGCCTAGTCGAGGCGTCCGTCCAGCGGTGGTCGAACAGGGGAGAGGGTCGACTCGCGCGGGTGTCGGCGCGGGCAGATTTCGGCGCAATCGTCGCAGACGGGAAAGTACACCAACGTGACGTTGGTGTACTTTCTACCGCGCAAAGTTCGCTTGCGACGTCAGGAGTGGATCTTCCCCCGTAGGTGATGGGTGTAGATCGCGCCGGTGGTGACGTCCTCCTCGACTTCTTCCAGTGTCCGGCCCCGGGTTTCGGGCGCCTGCGTGTACACGAAGGCGAGGGCGAACAATCCGATGACGCCGAACATGAAGAACGTTCCGGTGATGCCGATGGCCTCGACGATGGTCGGGAAGAACAGGCCGAGGAAGGCGTTGGTCATCCAGAGGCAGAACACCGAGATGCCGATCGCGAGTCCGCGGATCTGCAGCGGGAAGATCTCCGACAGCAGCACCCAGGTGGCGACGTTGAGGAAGGTCTGCATCGAGCCGACGAAGCCGACGATCAGGACCAGCAGAACGTACGGCCGGATCGAATTGCCTTCGGGGATCGCGAGGGAAGCGATACCGATGAGGAAGTGGAACGTGGTGGTGGAGGCGTAGCCGACGATCAGCGTGGTGCGTCGGTTGATGCGATTCATGAGCCACAGTGCGGTTGCCGAGCCGACGACCGCGATGATGCCGGGTGCGATGTTGGCGATCAACGCCGCGTTGGATGTGAAACCGGCATCCTTGAGCACCGATTGGCCGTAGTACATGATCGCGTTGATGCCGGTCAGCTGTTGGGCGACACCAAGTCCGATGCCCACCAACACGATTCGTCGAACCCATCGGCTGTCGCGGATCGCGCTCCAGGTGCCGTGGACCTGCTTCTCCTCGAGTTCCTTGACCTCGGCGATCATGTCGACCTCGGCGCGGGCGCGCTGCTGGCTGCGGATGGTGGAGAGCACCTCGTAGGCTTCGTCGCGTCGGCCCTGCGAGATCAGCCAACGCGGTGACTCCGGCACGCGAATCATGCCGACCATCAAGCAGATTGCGGGCAACGCGGCGATCGCGAGCATGTAGCGCCACACGCCCTCGTGCTCACCCCAGACGTTGCCGATGATGGCGTTGATGACGAAGGCGGCCAGCTGTCCGACGACGATCATCAACTCGTTGCGGCCGGCCAGCGAACCGCGGATCTCGTAGGGGGCAACCTCGGCCAGATAGACCGGGACGACGGTCGACGCGCCGCCGACCGCGAGGCCCAGAATGATGCGGCCGATCACCATGACGCCGAAGCCGGGCGAGAAGACGCAGGTGATGGTGCCGAGGAGGAACAGGACGGCCAGGCCGATGATGGTCTGGCGTCGGCCCAGCTTGTCGGCGACGCGTCCGCCGATCATCGCGCCGAATGCCGCGGCAAAAAGCAAGGAGCTGGTGACCACGCCTTCGGTGAAGGCCGTGAGTCCCAGCTCCTCTTTCATCGGCTCGAGTGCGCCGTTGATGACGCCCGTGTCGTAGCCGAACAGCAGACCGCCCAGTGTCGCGATGAGCGCGACGGAATGCAGGCGCCGCCGGAAGGGCCCGTGGCCCAGCGGCGGCAGCTTGGAATGGTCGGTGATAGTTCGGGGACTCTCGGCAGTGGTCATCGGAAAACTCCTTGTGCGTTACTTCGACGCGCTGTGGTGATCGCCGTCACAGGTCAGCATAGCGCATGACGGCTATATGTCCTAACAAACTGTCAAATTAGTTTGTGATGCTCGTCGCTAGGAGGTGAACCGTTGATCTGCCGACGTGGCACGCCTAGGATCGACCACACATGTCAGGACAAAGGAGTTGACGATGCGTCTTGGGCTGGTCGGATACGGTGCCGGTGGACGGCTTTTTCACGCTCCCTACATCGCGGCGGTCGAAGAGATCGATCTCGTCGGGGTAGTGACGCGCAACCCCGATCGTAGGCGTGAGGTGGCCTCCGACCTGCCCGGTGTCGCCGTGTACGACACCCTCGGCGACCTCCTCGACGCGGGCGTAGACGCGGTCACCATCACCACGCCGCCGGACACCCGACACGACCTCGTCCTGGAGGCCATCGGTCGCGGCGTCCACGTCGTCGCCGACAAGCCGTTCGCGCCCGACGCGGCGGGTGGTCGGGAACTGGCCGACGCCGCGCAGCGTGCCGGCGTCCTGCTCAGTGTCTTCCACAACCGTCGCTTCGACGCCGACCTCACCACCATCGCCGACGTGCTGCCCAAGCTCGGACAGGTGTGGCGATGCGAGTCGCGTTTCGACCTGGACGAGCCTGGCAGCCTCGACGCAGGTCCCTCGGGCGGGTTGCTCCGCGACCTCGGCGCGCAC
The DNA here is from genome assembly GCF_053588675.1 of Gordonia sp. NPDC003422. Taxonomy (NCBI): domain Bacteria; kingdom Bacillati; phylum Actinomycetota; class Actinomycetes; order Mycobacteriales; family Gordoniaceae; genus Gordonia; species Gordonia sp. NPDC003422. The sequence continues at coordinate 165,108 of NZ_JBSFQL010000006.1, read as the reverse complement.
CTCGTCGACCAGATGCTGGTGCTGTTCGGGCCGGCCGAGTCGGTGTCTGCGCATCTCGACGTCGTCGATCAGCGCGAGGGTCGCACGGATTGTGGCTTCGCTGTGTCGATGACCCACCGGTCTGGCGTCTACTCGACGGTGAGCGCGAGCAAGATCAACCACATCGCGGCACGGCAGTGGCGCATCTACGGGTCGCTGGGCACGTACGCCAGTGACGGCACTGACGCGCAAGTGGATCAGATCAAGTCGGGTAAGCGCCCGGCGGATGACCTCTCCGCGTGGGGGTTCGAAGACCCGACTCGGCTTGGCGCGGTCTACACCGCCGCCGGCGCCGAGGTGATTCCGTCGGCCCAGGGGCGCTACGACGAGTACTATCGCCGCTTCGCCGCCGCCGTCGACCATGCTGCGCCACAGCCGGTTCCGGCGTCGGAGGGTATTGCCGTGCTGGAGGTACTCGACGCCGCGCGTCGGAGCGCCGTCGAGGGGATCACGGTTCGGCTCTGAGGTCCACACACAGAACTACCATCTACACAGGAGATCCCGTGTGTAGATGGTAGTTCTGTGTGTGCGGAAACGCGATGGAACCGGATTCGGGTCGCCTGCGTCCAACCTGGTATGCAGACATTTCCCACTGACGCCAACGGCATCATCTTCCGCCAGACTGCCATCGACCGCGGGTTCACCGACAATCAGCTCGCGAGGGCGGTCGAGAACAAACAGATCGAGCGCATCTGGCCCGGTGCGTTCCTGCCGAAACAGACGCTCACGCGCGAAGAACGACACAAACGAACGGCGATCGCCGCGGGAACGCCCAGCGGTGGATCGACAGCGCTGGCCGACGAATCGGCCGCAGTCCTGCATGGACTGTCGCTACTCAATGCGCGGTGGAACAAGGTGCATGTGGCCAGCGGGCTGAAGTCCGGTGGCCGTATCGACAAACGCAAGCACATCCACTCCGGACCGCTCGACGCCGCCGACGTGGTGACCGTGGAAGGCGTGAAGGTGACTTCCCTCGAGCAGACGGCGGTCAGCATCGCGTGCTCGCGAGGCTTCTATGAGGCCTTGGCGGTGTTCGACTCGGCTTTGCGGCTCGGGGCCGATCGCGACGTGATGGCCGGCAAGCTCGAGAGTTACCGGCCGGGCGTACTCATCGGACGACGCGGTCTCCACTACGCAAATGGGAAATCGGAGAATGCGGGCGAGTCATGGGGCCGCGGCCAGATCATCGACGACGGTCTGCCGATTCCTGACCTGCAACAGGAATTCCACGACAGGGAGGGCGAGTTCATCGGTCGATGCGACTACGCATGGTCGGGCAAGTTGGTCGCGGAGTTCGACGGCATGCGCAAGTATCAGGGTGATCTCCGAAAAGGGGAATCGCCTTTCGATGCGATGAAGCGGGAGAAGATTCGCGAAGACGCGCTGCGCCGGATAGGCGTGATGGTGATCCGCTGGATCTGGGCAGACCTGAAGGACTTCAAGGTGGCGGCGATGGTCCGGGAATGGCTGGACCAGTTCGGTTTGCTGGCCGCCTGACGGTCAGAGGGCACACCGAAAACTCCCATCTACACAAGGGATCTCGTGTGTAGATGGGAGTTCTGTGTGTGTCCTCAGGCGTTCTGCGGGAAGCCCAGGTTCAGGCCGCCGTGGCTCGGGTCGAGCCAGCGGGTGGTGATGGCCTTGGTGCGGGTGAAGAAGTGCACACCCTCGGTGCCGTGGGCGTGGGTGTCGCCGAACAGCGACGCCTTCCAGCCACCAAAGCTGAAGTAGGCCATGGGAACCGGGATCGGCACGTTGATGCCGATCATACCCACCTCGACCTCGTTCTGGAACCGACGTGCGGCGCCACCGTCGTTGGTGAAGATCGCGGTGCCGTTGCCGTACTGGTTGGCGTTGATGAGGTCGATGGCCTCGTCGTAGGAGTCGACGCGCACGACGGAGAGCACCGGGCCGAAGATCTCGTCGGTGTAGACGCTCATGTCGGTGGTGACGTTGTCGATCAGCGTCGGGCCGAGCCAGAAACCTTCTGTGTAATCCCCCGTCGCTTCGCTCGCCCCTGACCCGCCATCCACCTCCACGGTACGGCCGTCGAGAACCAGTGTGGCACCGTCGGCTTCGCCGGCGTCGACGTACGAAGCAACCTTGTCGCGATGCACCCTGGTAACCAGCGGACCCATGTCGGAATCCTTGGTGCCGTCGCCAGTCTTGATGGTCCTGGCGCGCTCGGCGATCTTGGCGACGAGGTCGTCGGCGATGTCGCCGACGGCGACGCACGCCGAGATGGCCATGCAACGCTCACCGGCAGAACCGAATCCGGCGTTGACCATAGCGTCGGCAGCAAGGTCGAGGTCGGCGTCGGGCAGCACGATGGCGTGGTTCTTGGCGCCGCCCAGCGCCTGCACGCGCTTACCTGCGGCGGTGCCGGTGGCGTACACGTACTGCGCGATCGGAGTGGAGCCGACAAAGCTGATGGCCTTGATCGACGGGTTGGTCAGCAGCTCGTCGACGGCGAGTTTGTCGCCCTGCAGAACGTTGAACACGCCGTCGGGCAGGCCCGCTTCCTTCCACAGCGCTGCCAGCCACAGCGATGCCGACGGGTCCTTCTCGGACGGCTTGAGGACGACGGTGTTGCCGGCGGCAATCGCGATGGGGAAGAACCACATCGGGACCATGGCCGGGAAGTTGAACGGCGAGATGATGCCGACCGGGCCGAGCGGCTGGTACACGGAATGGACGTCGACCTTGGTCGAGGCGTTCTCGGTGTACCCACCCTTGAGCAGATGCGGGATACCGCAGGCGAATTCGACGACCTCCTGGCCGCGCGACACCTCACCGAGGGCGTCGGAGACGACCTTGCCGTGCTCGGAGGTGATGATCTCCGCGAGTTCGCCCTTGCGCTCGTTGAGCAGCTCGCGGAATTTGAACAGGATCGAGGTGCGTTTGGCGAGGCTGGTGTCGCGCCAGGCCGGGAAGGCGGCGGCTGCGGCGTCGATGACGGCGCGCGCGTCCTCGAGGTTGGCCAGCGCGACATCCTTGGTGATCTCGCCGGTGGCCGGGTTGGTCACCGGGGCGGTGTTGGTCGACGTTCCGGGGAACGCCTTGTTGTTCACCCAGTGTGAGACGGTGCGGGTGATGGCGGGTGCAGACATGGGGGTACTCCTGTGTGGGTTCTTTCGCTCCCTGAGGTGCGAGCTTGCGATCTGTTTTCGCTCCCTGAGGTGCGAGCTTGCGATCTGTTTTCGCTCCCTGAGGTGCGAGCTTGCGAGCCTCGAAGGGTGGTGGTGCGAGCGCCCTTCGAGGCTCGTCGCTAGCGCTCCTCGCACCTCAGGGAGCGGGGTGGTTGCGTTTGGTGGGTAATACAGGGGGTGGGTTGAGTTGGGTTGTTCAGCTGAGCGACGCGCGGTCGACCATCTCGACCTTCTGCGGCTCACCGGTTTCCAGGGACTTGACGCCGGCCGCGCACACGGCGGCGGCGGCGTAGCCGTCCCAGGCGCCCGGGCCGTCGACGTTGGTGCCGGCGTGCACGGCGTTGACCCAGCGCTGGATCTCGGTGTCGTAGGCCCGGCCGAAGCGTTCGACGAAGGATGGGGTGATGTCGCCACCCCAGATGCCGGCGATCTTGCGTCCGTCGCTGCTACCATTCGGCCCGCTCGCTCCGCTCCCGGCGCCGGCATCCGATTGAACCGGGTTGCGCTGCTTACGGACAACGCCGCCCTGGTCGAGTCCGATGAAGGCCGAACCGAATTCGCCGACCACCTCGGTGCGCACCTCGTAGGCGACGCCGGTGGTGACGAAGCACTCGACGTCGATGTGGCGGCCCGAGCTGGTGGTGAAGATCGCGATCTGCGGATCCTTCAGTCCCTCCGGTGCATTCGGGTTGGCGCCGGGGGTGATGATCTGGACCGACGCGATCTCCTCGTCGAACAGGAAGCGGGTCACGTCGACCTCGTGGACGAGCGAGTCCTTGACGATCATCGCCGAGTCGAAACTCGGCGGGACGGCAGGATTGCGGTGCACGCAGTGCGCGACGAGCAGCTGCCCGAACGTGCCGTTGTCGATGAGCGTCTTCAGCTGTTCGTACTCGTCGTCGAAGCGGCGCATGAAGCCGACCTGGATCAGCTTGCGGCCCGACTCGGCCTCCCGCTTCACCACCTCGAGCGACGTGGCGACGTCGGTGGTCAGTGGCTTCTCACACATCACCGGCTTGTTGTGTTCGATACACGCGAGCAGTTGCTTCTCGTGCGTCGGACCGGGGGTGGCGAGGATGACGGCGTCCACCTCGGGGTCGGCGATCGCGTCGAGCGGGTCGTTGATGACCCGACATCCGGGGATGGTGGCGGCGAGTTGCTCGGCCTTCTCGGGGAAGTAGTCGTTGAGGACACTGACCCGAGCACCCTTGATGCGTTCGGTGATTCGGGCGACGTGGTCGGCGCCCATCATGCCGACGCCGAGGACGGCAACACGGAGTTCTGTCATGACTGTTCTCCCTGAGGGTTGGTCGGGTTGAAGTACGGCCGCTGCACGGCCTTCCACTGGGCGTAGACGTCGTAGGCCTGCTGGGTCGAATCCAGCGTCGACACCTCGGAAACCGGTACATCCCACCAGGACTCGCTGTCCGGTGCGCCGATCATCGGGTCGGTTTCGACGTGGATGACAGTGGTGACCTCGGCGGCCTTGGCCTTCTTGATCGCTTCGGTGAACTCGGCCGCGGAGGTGGCGCGGATGACGTCGGCACCGAGCGAGGCCGCGTTGGCCGCGAGGTCTACGGGGAGAGTGCCACCTTCGAGACGGCCGTTGTCGCCGCGGTACCGATAGTTGGTGCCGAACCGCTGCGATCCAAGCGATTCCGAGAGGGAACCGATCGACGCGAACCCGTGGTTCTGCACCAGCACGACGATGACCTTGAGGTTCTCCTGCACCGCGGTGACCAGTTCGGTGGCCATCATGAGATACGACCCGTCGCCGACCATGACGAACACGTCTCGGTCCGGGCAGGCCATCTTGACGCCCAGCCCGCCGGCGACCTCGTAGCCCATGCACGAGTAGCCGTACTCGACGTGGTAGCCCTTGGAATCGCGAGTGCGCCAGAGCTTGTGGAGATCGCCAGGCATGGAGCCCGCGGCGCAGACGACGACGTCGCGCGGGTCGGAGGTCTCGTTGACCAGACCGATCACCGAACCTTGCGTGAGGGCTTCCTCGCCGGTCGCGACGTTGGTGCCGACGGCGGTGGGTGAGTAGGCCTGTTCCACGATGTCGTCCCATTCGCGGGCCAGCGTGCCGACCCGCTCGCGGTAGGCGGCGTCGACCTGGTAGTCGGCCAGCAGCTCGTCGAGCGCATCGATCGACTCTCGTGCGTCGGCGACGACGCTGTAACCACTGTGCTTGACCGAATCCAGCGACGCCACATTGATGTTCACGAACCGGACACCGTCGCCGGTGAAGGCGGTACGCGACGCGGTGGTGAAATCGCTGTAGCGGGTGCCGATACCGATCACCACATCTGCCTCGGCGGCAAGCGCATTGGCGGCGGTGGTGCCGGTCGAGCCGATCGCGCCCACCGATTGCGGGTGATCGTAGGGCAGTGATCCCTTGCCTGCCTGGCTCTGGCCCACCGGAATTCCGGTGCGCTCGCAGAACCGGGCGAGCGACTCGGTGGCGCCACTGTAGATGACACCACCACCGGCGACGATGAGTGGACGCTTGGCCGACGCGATGATCTCGGCGGCATCGGCGATCACGCGTCGTTCCGGGAGTGGACGCGATATATGCCAGGTGCGCTGCGCGAACAGCGATTCCGGCCAGTCGAACGCCTCGGCCTGCACATCCTGCGGGATGGCGACCGTCGCGGCGCCGGTCTCGGCGGGATCGGTCAGCACGCGCATTGCGCCGAGCAGTGCACCCGGCAGCTGCTCGGGCCGCCACACGCGGTCGAAGTAGCGCGACACCGGCTTGAACGCGTCGTTGACGGTGACATCACCCGACGACGGGAGTTCGAGCTCCTGCAGCACCGGCGCGGTGGCGCGGGTGGCGAAGGTGTCGGCGGGCAGCAACAGCACCGGAATACGGTTGATGGTGGCCAGCGCGGCGCCGGTGAGCATGTTGGTGGCGCCGGGTCCGACGGATGCGGTCACGGCCCAGGCCTGCAGCCGGTCCTTCATGCGGGCGTACCCAACCGCCGAGTGCACCATGGCCTGTTCGTTGCGGCCCAGCACGTACTTCAGCGATGGCTCTCGGCGGCGATTCGGCCCGCTCGCTTCGCTCCCGGCGCCGGCAGCTTCGACGTCGTCGATCTCGTTCTGCAGCAACGCCTGGCCCAGGCCGGCGACGTTGCCATGGCCGAAGATGCCGAAACAGCCGGCGAAGAATTTGGTGCGTTCGCCGTCGCGTTCGACGTACTGGTTGGCGAGGAACCGCACGGTCGCCTGGGAGACGGTCAGACGTACCGTCGACTCACCGTGTGGGGTGCGCACGCCGGTGACGCCGCCGGCGCGTCCGGAGTTGATCGGTGCCACGATTGCTTCTTTCTCGGGTGGGGTCGGTTGTCGGGTTGTGTGATCTCGACACGGTGCCTCGCTTCGCTCGGTACCGGCTCGATCAGCGTGGGCGGCTCGGTACCGGCTCGATCAACGGGCCGGGCCGTGCAAGGGGAGTCGGGGGTCGATCTCCCGGTGTTCCCAGCTGCCGCGCAGCCAGGTGTGGGCCGGGTCGTCGCAGATGCGCCAGGCGCGTTCGTCGCCCGGTCCGGCCATCACGTTCAGGTAGTACATGTGGTAGCCGGGGGCGGCGATGGACGGTCCGTGGTAGCCATGCGGGACCAGCACCACGTCGCCGCTGCGGACCTCCTCGAGGACCTCGATCGGACGCTCGGGGGTGCCGTACACGCGGTGATAGCCGAAACCGGCTGTGCCGTCGGGTCCTTCAGAGATCTCAAAGTAGTAGATCTCCTCGAGCTGCGACTCCACGTCGGAGTTCTCGTCGTGTTTGTGTGCCGGGTAGCTCGACCAGTTGCCGCCGGGGGTGATGACCTCGCAGGCGATGATCGAGTCGGCCTCGAAGGCGTCGGCAGTTCCGAAGTTGTGGACCTGGCGACTGCAGTTGCCTGCCCCGCGCAGTTCGACGGGGACGTCAGCGGCGGGAACATATCGGAACGGCAACGACTTCGACGCACGGGCACCGCAGAGAGCGAATCGTCCACCAGCACTGCTGGTGAGGGTGAACTCCGAATCGCGACCGACGTAGGCGAAGTCGCTCGGGCCGTCGAAAACGCTTGCGCGACCGGTCAGCTCGAACGTCGTGTCGCCGGATGCGACACTGGCGGAGCCACTCAGCGGCACGACGATGATCTCGTCGGGTCCGGTTGTCCGGGTGAGGGATTCGCCCGCACCGAGTTCGGCGACGAACAGCGATGATTCGCTCCATCCGGCGGATTCGGGTGTCACGTCGACGGTCAGCGGCGCGGTCGCCGAGCCCGCCGGGATGTACCACTTGCTGTTCATGGCCCTCTCTCAGCTCACCAGGTTCACGGCGGTGTCGACCGCGGTCGACACGTCGTCGTCGGACGGGTACAGGAGTGTGCGGCCGACGATGAGACCGCGCACCGACGGAATGGACAGGGCGCGTTCCCAACTCGCGAAGGTCTCGTCGGGCGCGGTTTGCGGGTCGCCGCCGAGCAGCAGGGTCGGCATGGTGGTGGCGTCCATGACGCGCTCCATCTCGTCGACCACCGGAAGCTTGAGCCAGGTGTAGGCGGAGGTGGAGCCGAGTCCCTGCACGATGTGCATCGACTTGATCACGGCGTCGGCCGAGAGGTCGTTGCGGACCTTGCCGTCGAGCCGGCTGGACATGAACGGCTCGAGCATGGCGATCGATCCGCCCGCGGCGAGTTCGTCGACCGCAGCGGCACACGCGGTCATCATGTTCAGGGTGCCCGGATCGTCGAGGTCGACGCGACACAGCATCTTGGCGCCGTTGAGACCGGCGTCGATGGTCCAGCGTGCGGTCGCGGCGGTCATGCGGTCGTCGAGTTCGAAGGACGCGCCGGCCAGGCCACCGCGATTCATCGACGAGAAGACCACCTTGTTCTCCAGGGCGCCCAGCAGCAGCAGGTCGTCGAGGATATCGGAGGTGGCGAGCACGCCGTCGACGCCGGGGTTGGCCAGCGCGGTGCGCAGTCGATCGAGGAGGTCGGTGCGGCTGTTCATCGCGGTCGGCCGGTTGCCGACGGCGAGCGCGCCGCGGGCGGGGTGGTCGGCGGCGACGATCATGAGCCGCTCGTCGCCGATCACGGTCGGGCGCGGCCGGCGTCGGGCCCAGGCCTGGCCGATCGCGGCCGGATTCTGCGTGCGGACCGCGGTGACCTCGGCGTATGTGGAGCACATGGGGGTTGTCATTGGAGGGCTGGTGATGGTGATGTCAGACATGGGCGCTCTCTTGGGTGCGGGAGGTGGGCTCGGCTGAATCGGCCAGATCGGCGACTTCGACGGCGGTGGGCATCGCGGTGGAGCATTCGAGGCGGCCGGCGACGATCGCACCGGCGGCGTTGGCGTGACGGAGGATCTTCTCCAGCGGCCAGCCCGCGAGCAGTCCGTGGCAGAGACTTCCGCCGAAGCTGTCGCCTGCGCCGAGGCCGTTGACGACGTCGACCGGGATCGGCGGAACCTCGACCGACTCGTGACGGGTCTTGCCGAGAACTCCCTTCGGGCCCTGCTTGACGATGGCCAGCTCGACGCCGAGGTCGAGCAGGGCGTCGGCCGCGCGCTGCGGATCGGTCTCGCCGACCGCGACCTCGCACTCCTCGCGATTGCCGACGGCAACGGTGACGTGCTGCAGTGCGCGTCGAACCTGGGTGGTCGCCTCTGCGGGCGACTGCCAGAACATCGGGCGATAGTCGAGGTCGAGGACGGTCAGTGACTGGCGCCCGCGGGCTTCCCAGGCGGCGAAATGCGCTGCGCGGGAGGGTTCTTCGGAGAGGCCGGTCACCGTCGACCAGTAGAGGCGGGCGTCGTGCACCGCGGCGGTGTCGATCTCGTCGGCGCGGACCTGCAGGTCGGGGGCCGTCGGCTTGCGGTAGAAGTACAGCGGGAAGTCGTCGGGCGGGAAGATCTCGCAGAAGGTGACGGGTGTGGCGTACTCGTCGTCGACCCGCACGTACCGGTTGTCGACGCCGAGCCGGGCCAGTTCGGCGCGCACGAAGCGACCGAACGCGTCGTCACCCGCGCCGGAGATCAGCGCGCTGCGACGTCCGAGCCGGGCTGCGGCGACGGCGACGTTCGCCGCGCTGCCGCCGAGGAACTTGCCGAAGCTCTCGACTTCTTCGAGGCCGACGCCGACCTGGTGCGGGTAGATGTCGACGCCACTCCGGCCGATGGCCAGCACGTCGAAGATCGGGGTGGGGGCTGGTTGCTGGGTGGTGGAACCGCTCATGGCATCTACTGTGCGTCACACCACACCGCAAAGTCAAGACTTTGTTAGGACATTATTACCTGGCATGATGGACGTGTCTCCGGTCACACGACCACGAACCCATAGGGAGAGGAGCGACGCGCATGTCCATCGACACCGCCGTCGACATCGCAACGCCGACATCGGACACACACCTGACCATCCCCGTCGCCATCGTCGGTTTCGGCTGGATGGGCCGCGTGCACGCGCAGGCCTATGCACGCGTACGACACCACTATCCGACGCTGCGGCCGCTGCCGAAACTGTCCGTCATCGCCGACGAACTCGGTGATCGTGCTCAAGCCGCCGCCGAGCAGTTCGACGTCGCATCGGTCGTCACCGACTGGCGAGACGTGATCGCCGACAACACCATTCGGGCCGTCAGCGTGACCGCACCGAACTTCCTGCATCGCGAGATCGGCGTCGCTGTTGCGAATGCGGGTAAGCATCTGTGGATCGAGAAGCCGGTCGGGCTGTCGGCGGCGGATGCCCGCGCAGTGGCTGACGCTGCGTCGGACGCCGGTGTGGTGACGGCTGTCGGCTTCAACTACCGCAACGTGCCGGCGGTCGAAGCTGCGCGCGAGATGATCGCGGCCGGGGAGATCGGCGAGATCACCCACGCCCGATTCCGCCTGTTCAGCGACTACGCCGCCCACCCGGACGGTGCGCTGACCTGGCGCTATTCGCGTGACCGCGGCGGCAACGGGGTGCTCGGCGATCTCGCGTCGCACGGCGCCGATCTCGTCTGGTACCTGCTCGGCGACATCGACTCGCTGATCGCGGACACCGCCACGTTCATCACGGAACGGTCGAAGCCGACGGGCGCGACCGCAGGCCACCAGCTCGCGGTCGGCGGTGAGCGCGGACCGGTCGAGAACGAGGATTACGTGAGCGCGCAGCTGCGCTTGGCGTCGGGCGCACGGTGTGTGCTCGAGGCCAGCCGGGTGTCGGTGGGCGAACAGAACTCCTACGGCTTCGAGATCCACGGGACCAAGGGAATCGTGCGCTGGGATTACCGCCGCATGGGCGAACTCGAGGTCGGCACCGGGGGCGCCTACCAGGACCAATCGGTCGCCACCCGCTACGTCGGGCCTGGTGCCGGCGACTACGCCGCCTTCCAGCCGGGGGCCGCAAATCCCATGGGCTACGACGACCTCAAGGTCATCGAGGCTGCCCGCTTCTGCGCGTCGATCGCGGGGCCGGAGCGCCTCGGGGCGAACATTCTTGACGCCGTTCGCAGCGCCGAAGTGCTCGACGCGATGTCGGAGTCGGTGCGCTCGGGAACGTGGGTGTCGCCGGTGCGCGTCTGATCCTTGGTGACCGTGCGTCCCAAATCGCTGACCGCGCGTCGTGGACCGTTGACCGTGCGTCTCGAAGGGTGCCCTTCCGCCGGCTGAGGCGCGAGCCTGCGAGCCTCGAAGCCCCTGGCGAGACGACAACGTTGGCTCGCGAGGTTTCGATACGCGCCGGGCTCGCAGGCTCGCGCGACGCTACTCAACCAGCAGGTGGTATCCGCAGTTCAGGGATGTGGCCAACAGATCGGGACGCACGGTCAACGGCTTGGGACGCACGGTCAACGAGGAGGTGGCATGGACAGAACGGCCGAACGCACGACGTTTCCGCGTGCGCTGGCGCTGCTCGGGGCGTCGGCGATGTTCATGGAGATCCTCGATGCGACGATCGTCGTCACCGCACTCCCGGCGATTGCGTCGGACTTCGGGGTGTCGGCGCTCGACGCGACCGGGGTGGTCACGTCGTACCTGATGACGCTGGCCGTGGTGATCCCGGTCAGCGGGTGGGCGGCGCAGCGGTGGGGTGTGCGGCCGGTGTTCCTCACCGCGATGGCCGTGTTCACGCTCGCCTCGCTGGGCTGTGCGCTGGCCGGGGGCCTGGGCTGGCTGATCGCTGCGCGGGTGATCCAGGCCGCGGGTGGGGCGATGATGGTGCCGGTCGGTCGGCTGGCGGTGCTGCGGTCCGTCGACCGATCGGACCTGGTCCGTGCGATCGCCTATCTCACCTGGCCGGCGCTGGTTGCGCCCGTCGTCGCACCGGTGCTGGGCGGGCTCATCGTCACCCATTGGAGCTGGCGCGTCATCTTCTACATCAATGTGCCGCTCGGGGTCGTCGGGCTGGTTGCCGCGGCCATCATCTGCCGACCGGACAAGACTTCCGTTCAGCCACGTCGGCTCGACGTGCCCGGTCTCGTGGGCTCGGCGATCGCCATCGCGGCGATCATGGTGGTCGCGCACGAACTGACCGGGTCGCCGCCGCGGTGGGTCGTGGTGGGAGTCGGGGCCGCGATCGCGATACTCGCCGGCGCATGGACCATTCGCCACCTGCGTCGCGCCACCGATCCGTTGCTCGATCTCTCTGCACTGCAGCATCATTCGTTCGCGTCGGTGATGTCCTACGGGTCTCTCTACCGCGCCGTCATCACCGCCGTGCCCTTCCTGGTGCCGATCATGTTCCAGGTGCGATTCGGCTGGTCGCCGACCGCCGCGGGGGCGATGGTTACGGCACTGTTCGTCGGAAATCTCGCGATCAAACCGTTCACCACGACGCTGATGCGCGTCCTCGGCATCAAACGCGTCCTCGTGTACGACACCGCAATCTCGGTCGCCGGATTCGTCGCGCTGGCCTTCGTCGGTCCAGCGATCGCGACCGGGATCATCGCGGCACTGCTGGTGGTCTCCGGCGCGCTGCGTTCCATCGGCTTCTCCGCGTACAACACCCTCGCGTTCACCGACGTCGGACCCGACGAACTGCCACACGCCAACGCGCTTCATGCTGCGGCTCAGGAACTGTCGGCAGCGCTCGGAGTCGCGGCTGCGGCGGTTGCCGTGGCGGTGGGCGCCTCCCTGGGGGCCGATGCGCTGCCGGCAGGTCCGTACGGATTCGCGTTCCTGCTGCTCGCGGTGCTCACGATCGTGATGGTCGTGGGTGCGCTGAGGCTCCCCAGGGACGCCGGTGACGTGTCGGTTGGGCGACACTGACCAACCAATTCATCTGAATGTCTGGACAAAGTCTTGACACGCACCGTGTGACGGGTATTACATCTTCTCAGTGGGAGTGACACCCTCGACACTCCTCGTACGGATCGAAGGGATCGACAACGATGTTCTCCACAGAGCGCCCACGGCGCCGTCGCACCGGCCGGTCGGTCGGCCTGGTCGCGATTCTCGCCTCGGCCGTGGTGGCCGCGGCCGCGTGTTCTTCCACCGGCGGCAAGCCCGACGACTCCGCGAACGGCGCCGGCGTCGGCAACGCCGGTACCGAAGAGCTGACCATTGCGATGATCACGCACGAGGTTCCCGGCGACTCGTTCTGGGACCTCATCCGCAAGGGCGCGGAGATGGCCGCCAAGAAGGACAACGTCAAGCTCCAGTACTCCTCGGACCCAGAGGCACCCAACCAGGCCAACCTCGTCCAGACGGCCATCGACAGCAAGGTCGACGGTATCGCGGTGACACTGGCCAAGCCCGACGCCATGGCCCCGGCGGTGCGCAACGCCATCGCCGCCGGAATCCCGGTGGTGGCCTTCAACTCCGGCTTCAACGACTGGCAGCAACTGGGCGTGCAGCAGTACTTCGGCCAGGACGAGACGATCGCGGGCCGCGCCGTCGGCGAGCGTCTCACCAAGGAGGGCCGCAAGAATGTGCTCTGCGTGATCCAGGAGCAGGGCCAGGTCGCTCTCGAATCCCGTTGCGCCGGCGTCAAACAGGGCTTCACCGGCGGTTCGTTCCAGATCTTGTATGTCAACAGCAAGGACATGCCGTCGGTCGAGGCGACCATGACCGCCAAGCTGCAACAGGATTCGGCCATCGACACCGTGGTCACCCTCGGTGCCCCGATCGCGCAGACGGCGGTCCAGTCCAAGGGCAATGCAGGTTCTGACGCCGAGGTCGTCACCTTCGACACCAACGCGGCCCTCGTGCCGCTGATCGAAGGCGGTCAGGTCAAGTGGGCCGTCGATCAGCAGCCGTATCTGCAGGGCTACTTGGCGATCGACTCGCTGTGGCTCTACCTCACCAACGGAAACACCATCGGCGGCGGTCAGGCAGTCCTCACCGGACCGGCATTCATCGACTCCACCAACATCGGCAAGGTCGCTGACTATGCGAAGGCAGGCACACGATGAGTACCCAAGCAGATCTTGATCTGAGTACGCACAAACCGGTCACCGACGAACGGGTCAAGCGGCAGAAGCCGGTTCAGCGCCTGCTCGTGCGGCCGGAGGTCGGCGCCCTGTTCGGCGCGATCGCCATCTTCATCTTCTTCTGCATCGTGGCGCCCACCTTCCGGACGCCCGAGGCACTCGCGACCATCCTCTACGCGAGTTCGACGATCGGCATCATGGCCTGCGGCGTCGCGGTGCTGATGATCGGCGGCGAGTTCGACCTGTCGACCGGTGTCGCAGTGACTTTCGCATCGTTGGCGGCGTCGATGCTCGCCTACAATCTGCACCTCAACGTGTGGATGGGTGCGTTGCTCGCGCTGGGATGCTCGCTCGCCGTGGGCTTCTTCAACGGCTATCTGGTGATGAAGACGAAGATACCGTCGTTCCTCATCACGTTGTCCACGTTCCTGATGCTGACCGGTATCAACCTCGCGGTCACCAAGATGGTCACCGGTCAGGTTGCGACACCGTCGATCTCGGACATGCAGGGCTACGACTCGGCGCAGAAGGTCTTCGCGTCGTCCTTCGAACTGTTCGGTGTCTCGGTGCGGATCACCGTGGTGTGGTGGATCGTCTTCACCCTTGTCGCCACCTGGGTGCTGATGCGGACTCGCGTCGGCAACTGGATCTTCGCGGTCGGCGGTAACCAGGATTCGGCTCGGGCCGTGGGTGTTCCGGTCACCGCGGTCAAGATCGGCATGTTCATGTTCGTCGGGTTCTGCGCCTGGTTCGTCGGTATGCACCTGCTGTTCGCCTTCGACACCGTGCAGTCCGGCCAGGGCGTCGGCAACGAGTTCTTCTACATCATCGCGGCTGTCGTCGGCGGCTGTCTGCTCACCGGCGGCTACGGCACGGCAGTGGGTGCCGCCATCGGTGCCTTCATCTACGGCATGGTCAATCAGGGCATCGTCTACGCCGGCTGGAACCCCGACTGGTTCAAGTTCTTCATGGGTGTGATGCTGCTGTTCGCGGTCATCGCCAACAACACCTTCCGTAACTACGCCGCAAAGAGGTGACCGGACAATGAGTTCAGCAGTGGAAACCCGACCCGAATCCGAATCCAGCGACGGCAAGGTGCCGTTGATCGAGCTGCGTAACGTCGGCAAGTCCTACGGCGCGATCATCGCGCTCAAGGACATCAGCCTGCGTGTCAACGCCGGTGAGGTCACCTGCGTCCTCGGCGACAACGGCGCCGGCAAGTCGACGCTCATCAAGATCATGGCCGGCCTGCACCAGCAGACCGACGGTGAACTCCTCGTCGACGGTGAGGAGACGCGGTTCGACTCGCCCAAGCACGCCCTGAACAGTGGAATCGCCACCGTGTACCAGGATCTCGCCGTCGTCGGCCTGATGCCGGTGTGGCGCAACTTCTTTCTCGGCCAGGAGATCCGCAAGGGTCCGTTCCGGATGCTCGACATCCAGGCCATGCGCGCCACCACCAAGGAAGAGCTGTTCAAGATGGGCATCGACCTGCCCGACGTCGACGCCCCGATCGGCTCCCTGTCGGGCGGCCAGCGTCAGTGTGTGGCGATCTCGCGCGCCATCTATTTCGGTGCGCGCGTGCTGATCCTCGACGAGCCCACCGCCGCTCTCGGCGTCAAGCAGTCGGGCACCGTGCTGCGCTACATCTCGGCCGCCCGTGACCAGGGCTTCGGCGTCGTGTTCATCACGCACAACCCGCATCACGCGCACATGGTCGGCGATCACTTCGTGTTGCTCAACCGTGGTCGCCAGAAGCTGGACTGCACCTACGACGAGATCACTCTCGAGGAGCTCACCCAGCAGATGGCCGGCGGCGACGAACTCGACACTCTCAGCCACGAATTGCGGCGCACCGAGTGACGAACGTCGGCGTGGTCCTCAGCGCGCGAAGCCCGTTCGAATGGGACCTCGTCGACGACCTGTACGAGGCCGCGGACGGTGCCGGCTACCGGCTCGTCCTCGGTCTCTACGGACCACGCCGCAGCCGGCATCGGGTGACGGCCGAACTCGCCGAAAGCTGTTCGGCCGTCATCGTTGTCGGGCCTGATCGGGCCGACCGGCTCGACGCGGTGTCGGGTCCGTTGGTGATCATCGGGGAACGCATCCCCGACCTCGACGCGGTGACCGTCGGCACCGACGAGTGGCTCGGCGGCGAACTGGCCACCCAGCACCTCATCGACCTCGGGCACACCACCATCGCGCATCTAGATGGCGGCGAGAACTCCGGTGCAGCCGAACGACTTCGCGGCTACCACGACGCGATGGCCGCCGCCGGATTACGCGAGCATGTCCGCGTCTTCGACGGCGACTACAGCGAACGCTCGGGGGCTCGTGTGGCCGACGAGATCATCGACGGCGACGACGCGCCGACGGCGGTGTTCGCCGCCAACGACCGGTCCGCCATCGGCCTGGTCACCGAGCTCCGACGCCGCGGAGTGCGTGTGCCCGAGGATATCTCGGTCGTCGGATACGACGACAGCGAACCCGCCGCGCTCGCGCACATCGCGCTCACCTCGGTCCGTCAGGACACTGCGGGGTTGGCCTCCGCGGCGATGTCGGCGGTGGGCTCGTTGGTGGGGGACAGCGACGAGGCGGCCGACACCGGCGGATGCGGCTACTACGGGGCGGTCGCGCTGGACCCGGTGCTGACGGTGCGGTCGTCGACCGCTGGTGCGCGGACTCGTGTCAGATCAGTATGAAGTTGTGCCCGGAATCCGGGCACAACTTCATACTGATCAAGCCGCGTCTCGTTTGATCGCATTGTTGACCTGCTCTGCGACGTGAGCAGCGCGATCGACGACGTCTCCGTAGGTGTAATTGAACATGGTCCATCCCGCGTCGGTGAGCGCGTTGCGTTTGGTGCGGTCTCGCTGGAAGGACGTGTCATCGCTGTGGAAGGCGAGACCGTCGATCTCGACACCTACCTTGAGCTCGGGGAAAGCAAAGTCGACCACGTACCCACCGACAGGCAAGTTCGCAACCCAGCCAACAATCCCGGCTGCATTGAACAGCTTGACCGTGAGGCGCTCCGCTTCAGACCGTGCGCCGTCCCCCAAGAGACGCAGGTAGGTTGCGACGCGTGTCGCGCCGTGCCGCCTCGGATAGCGAGCGTGCGCGGCCTCGAGATCCTCCACCGACACTCGCCCGGACAGCAATGCTCGGTCGATGACCGCGATCCCCAGCTCGATGGAGGCGTCGAGCACCGTGAGTGCGGCCGACGTGGTCCGCAATCCGTCGTGGACGACAACATCCTGGTCGAGCAAGACGCAGTATTGGATTACAGCAGTGGCAGACGATCGGGCGTGTGCCCCGCGAGTCTTGGTGAACACGAGGTGCTTGCGGGGTTCCTTGTCGTGGAACCCAAGCCACCACGCAGCGGCAACCCGCCGAGTGCCGCTTGGGTGTGGACCGACAGCACAGCGATGCGCGCTTGCGCTCGAGCCGACCGCAAGTGTCCGGCAGCGATGTACACGCCTCGAGCGACAACTTTCCAGGCACCCGAGCGCACTTTGCGAGAGATGGTCGAGGCACTTACACCACACTCGCGAGCTTCCTGTGTCGTGAAGACACCGTCGCGTCGTGCGGACAATTCGTTGATGTCCATGAAAGTCTGACGCAGCCGGCGCCGAACCGGTTCCGTCGATGGTTCGAATTGACCAGTATGATGTTGTGCCCGGATTCCGGGCACAACTTCATACGGAACGTGGGGTGGTCGCGGACATCGTTGTCTCACCTGGCCCTTCGAGGCTCGCTTCGCTCGCACCTCAGGGAGCGGAAGGGGTTCTCCGCGGATTCAGGCTCGGGGAGCGGATGGTGCCCTCAGCGGGGGTCGAGTCCCGCGGCACGGTAGGCGGCGTCGATGTAACGCATGTTCTCGATGGCGTCGTCGATGCCGATGGGTAGGGGTGTGCCGTCACGCACGGCCGACGCGAACGCTTCGAGCTGGTAGGTGTAGGTCGAGCGGGTGCCGACGTTCTCGATGACGGTGCGTTCGGTGGTGGTGACGGCCAGGCGGTCGTCGCGGTTGGGGCCGAGGAAGTCGTGCAGGAGTAGTGCACCCTCGGCGCCGATGATGTGGCAGGCGAACTCGTACTCGCCTGACACCATCGAGTTCGTGTTGAATCCCGATGCGCCGCTCGGATATTGGACGTTTATCGAGCACGCTTCATCGATCTGGTCGTCCCGCAGCAGGGCGCGTGCGCCGGTGATGTTCGGCGAACCACCGCAGTAGCGGCCGAGTTGCCGGAACAGGTGCAGGCCGTAGCAGCCGAGGTCCATGATGGCGCCGCCGGCGAGGTCGTAGCGCCAGCGCGGGTCGTCGGGTCCGGGTTCGGGCATCCCCATGGTGATCTCGACGTGGCGGATTTCGCCGATCGTGCCGGCGTCGAGGAGTTCGAAGGTGCGGTGCATCATCGGGTGGAACAGGTAGTGGAAGGCCTCCATCACCACAGTGCCCGGTTGCTGCGCCATATCGCGTACCGCGGCCGCCTCGATCGCGTTGCGGGCGAATGGCTTCTCGGTGAGCACCGACTTTCCGGCTTCGATCGCCGCCCGATTCCACGGCGCGTGCAGCGAGTTCGCGAGCGGGTTGTAGATCATCTCGATCTCGGGATCGTCGATGAGGCTTTGGTAGTCGTCGTGGACCCGCTCGACGTCGTACTTGTCGGCGAAGGCCTGCGCCCGGTCACGATCGCGCGCGGCGACCGCGACCAGACGATGACCCAGCGTGTGTGCCGGACCGATGATGGCGGACTCGGCGATGCGCGACGCGCCCAGCACGCCGATGCGTAGCGGGTTCATACGCGCACCGGACGCTGCGTGGCCTTACGCAGAAAAGCCAGGGACACAGCGACATCGCCGGCTGCGGCGTCACCGTCGTTCTCGGAGGTCAGGATGGTGTCCTGCTCGAGGACGTACCAACCGCGGTAGCCGGAGTCGACGAGGGTCGCGACGACCTGTCCGATCTGGGCCTCACCGGCGCCGAGCGGCACGTACATGCCCTGCCCGACGGCCTCGGTGTAGGTGAGTTCGCCGTTCTGGACACGCTTGGCCAGGTCGACGCGCACGTCCTTGAGGTGGGCGTGCCGGATGCGATCCGGTACTGTGCGAGCCACTTCCAGCGGATCGGTGCCGCCGATGAGGAGGTGTCCGGTGTCGAGGCAGAGTCCGATCTTCGATCCGTCGATGACCCGGAAGACCTCGTCGTGCTGCTCGATCATGGTGCCCACATGCGGATGCAGGGCGGCGACGATGCCACGCTCGGCGGCCATGTCGTCGATGCGATCGAGGTTGCGCAGCAACGTGTCCCACTGTTCCTCGGTGAGGTCGGGGCGCGAGTCGTATCCGTCGACGCCCGTGGCGGCGGCGACCACGAGGACGTCTCCGCCGCTGGTGACGATGCGGTCGAGTGCCGGCGCGACGTCGTCGAGCGGGTCGGCTGCGGCGTCGTGCAGCACGACGGGCACAAACGAGCCGACACATCCGAGGCCGTACGCGGCCAGCGCATCTCGCAGTTCGACGGGATCGGTGGGCAGAAAGCCCTCGGGCCCGGTCTCGGCGGAGGTCATGCCGAGCTCGTGCATCTCACCGAAGACGCGCTCTGGCGGCAGTTGGTGGCCCCAGCCGGGGACTTCGCAGACACCCCAGGAGATGGGGGCGCCGGCCACACGGAGCTGGGTAGCGGTCACAGCGGAGTTGGTCATGGGAGTGTCCTTGTGAGTCGAGGGTCGACCTCGGCGGTTTCTACGGGTCGGCGTTCGGTGAGGGAAAGTGTTGCGGCGTCGGCGATCACGGCGACCGCGAGGGCGTCATCGACGCTGCAGAGCCGGACTGGGCCGGGTGTGTCGTCGGTGACGGCGTGGCAGAACGCGGTCAGTTCACGCCGGTAGGCTTCGGCGAATCGGTCCATGAAGAAGCCGTGCGGGGTGCCGGACGGGAACGTGACCGCAGGGTCGGTGGTGCGCATCGGAGTGCCGTCATCCCAGCCGGCGGCAACGGAATCCTCGCTGCCGTGGACTTCGAGACGGCAATCGTAGCCGCGACCGTTGTACCGGCTCGCGGACACGATCCCCATGGTTCCCGACGCGAAAGTCAGTACCGCCGTGGCCGAGTCGACGTCGTCGTACTCGCTGAAGGCGGGGTCGCCCTGGTTGGTGCCGGTGGCGAACACTGTCTCGACTTCGTCGTCCAACACCCAACGGAGAGTGTCGAAGTCGTGGACCGCACAGTCGCGGAAGATGCCGCCCGAGCCGGCGATATACGCCATGGGTGGCGGTGCGGGGTCGAGGGTCGTCGAGCGGGCCGTCGTGATGAAGCCGAGTTCGCCCGATGCGACGGCGGCACGCGCGGCGCTGAAGGCCGGGTCGAAACGCCGGTTGTAGCCGATGGCGACCAGCACCTCGGAGCCTGCGATGCGTCGGGCGACGTCGGCCGACTCCTCCGCAGACATGGCGATCGGCTTCTCGCAGAAGACGGGAGTATTTGCGGCGACTGACTTTTCGATGAACGGCGCGTGAGTGGGTGTGGCGGTCGCGACGATCACAGCGTCGACGTCGGCGTCGAGCACCGCGTCGATGTCGGCGACGGCACGTGCCGTCGGGAAAGCGGCGGCCGCTGCGTCGACCGCGGCCGGTACGGCGTCGGTGATCACCAGTTCGTCGACCTCGGGGAGGCCGGCGAGGATGCCGGTGTGGAAGGCGCCGATCCGGCCGAGGCCGACAACGCCGATGCGCAATCCCATCAGTCCACCGCTCCCATCACGATCTGATCCCAGTCGATCACCGAACCGGTGACCACGCCGCTGTGGTCCGACAACAGCAGCACCACGAAGTCGGCGATCTCGTCGGGCTGGCCGAGCTTGCCCATCGGCACCGACGCGTTCGCCTTCTCGACCCACGTGTCGTCACCGCCGTGGAAACGCTTCTGGATGTCGGCCTCGCCCTCGGTTTCGGTCCAGCCGATGTTGAGTCCGTTGATCCGGACGCGGTCCCAGCGGTGGGCGTGGGCGGCGTTCTTCGTCAAACCCACCAACCCCGCCTTCGACGCGGAATACGGTGCGAGGAAAGGCTGTCCGCCGTACGACGACATCGTGATGATGTTCACGATGGAGCCCGACGCGCCGCGGTCGACCATGTCGCGCACAGCCGCCTGCATGGTGAAGAACGGCGCGCGCATGTTGAGTGCGACGTGATGATCGAAGAGCTCGGGCGTGGTGTCGAGCAGGCTGCCGCGACTGGTGGCGCCGGCGGCATTGCACAGGCAGTCGATGCGACCGAACTCGGCGATGGTCGCCGCCACCGAGTCCGACGCCGCGGCCGGATCGGTCAGGTCGGTCTGCGTGAACCGGACGGGCGTTTCGCCGTCGAGTTCGGCGACCAGCGCCTTGCCCTTCTCCGCATTGCGGCCGGTGAACATCACCGACGCCCCAGCCGCTGCGCCTGCCCGCACGATCGCGGCGCCGACGCCCTGCGTGCCGCCACTGACCAGCAGGACCTTGCCGGCCAGAGCGTTCGTCGTCGAAAAGGTCATCAGTGCGCTCCGTTCGGGTCGTGACGGGTGTCGAGTGCGGTGAGTTCGGCGTCGAATCGTTCGGCGGTGACATCGCCTGCGAGGCAACGTGCGACGAGTTCGGCCTGCGTCTCGCCGGCGAGTCCGGTGATCGGGGCGTCGATGTCGAGGTTGGTCGGGAATGCGTAACCCTCTGCCGCCGAGGCGATCACGTTGGCAACGGCGCGGTGGTCACCGGTCGCCGACAACTTTCGCAGAGCGGGGTAGAGAGCCCGCAGCATCGCCGAGCGGTCGACGGCGTCCATCGCCCGCCCGAAGGCCGACGAGATCTGCAGCAGGTTCGCCATCCGCCTGATGTCACTGGACACATTGTGGCCGGCGCCATGGAAGAGGGCGGGATTGAAGAACACCGCGTCGCCCGCCGACAGCGGCAGCTGCACGTAGTTGCGGGCGAAATGCTCACGGAAATCGGGCAGATTGAACGCCAGGTAGCCGGGCTCGTAGGTCTGCGAATACGGCAGGTACATGGTCGGGCCGGACTCGATGGGCATGTCGACGTGCGCGACCGCACCCTGCAGCGTGAGCGCGGGAGAGAGCCGGTGGATGTGGGCGCGGAATCGGGCGGCGGTGTCGGTCGACATGAAGCCCAGGTGGTAGTCACGGTGCGGATTCTGTGCGGCACCACCGGGATTGACGACGTTGACCTGTGACGTGACCTGATACATCGGGCCCAGCCACGCCTCGCTGATCAGCGCGAGGACGTCGTTGGCGTAGTAGCGGCTGTAGAGCTCAGGTGCGCGTTGCGCGAACTTCTGCAGCGCGTTCCAGATGCGATCGTTGGCGCCCGGCTTGGCGAAATGGTCGCCGCCCGCCATCCCGGCGGCGTGCTGGTCGGCGATGATCTCGCTGAAGACACCGGTGGTTTCGCGCAGTGCGTGAGCGTCGCCGAACGCTCCGGCGAAGACGACGATGCCGGGTCCGGCGAGGAGTGCGCGGGCGAGTTCGTCGGAGATCTGCGCGCGGGTGCGATCGTCGGTCCCGGTGACCGCCGCGGCGTCGTAGAAGAGGACGCCGCGCTCGGTGCTCGCCGCGAATGGGTAGTCGGCGAGGTCGGTGGTGCGGTCGGTGAGCGCGATGAAGTCGTCGATCCGGCATTCCTCGGCGGTGATGCGATCGGCGCGGGCGGGGGTGATCTGCTGGGTGCTCATCAGTCTGGTCTTCCTCTCGGCACTGAAGGTGTCGAGATCAGGATCACAATATCCTATTGTCTGGACAAGAAGGAATATCCATCAAGAATCCCTCAGGAGTGCGGCATGCCACATCGGTATCCGGTGCGCGAGATCGCGCGGCAGGCGGGCGTCAGCGATGCGACGGTCGATCGCGTCCTGCACGGCCGGCCAGGCGTGCGCGAGGTGACGGTGCGGCAGGTCGAGCAGGCCATTGCCGACCTCGATCGGCAACGCACCCAGCTGCGGCTCTCGGGCCGACAGTTCCTCATCGACCTCGTGATGGACACGCCACGCCAGTTCTCGCGGCTGGTCACCGACGCCCTCGAGGCCGAACTGCCCGCACTGCGCCCGGCGGTCATGCGTGCGCGCTATCACGTGCGCGAGCGGTGGGAGGTGGCGTCGATGGTCGACGAACTCGACGCCATCGGACGGCGCGGCAGCCATGCGGTGGTCCTCAAAGCGCCGGACGTACCCGAGATCGAGGACGCGATCCGACGCCTGACTGCGCAGCGGATCCCGGTGATCACGCTGGTCACCGACGTCGTGCGCAGTACTCGCATTGCCTACGTGGGCATGGACAATCGGGCGGTCGGAGCCACGGCGGCCTACCTGATGTCGCGCTGGCTGCGGCACGTGGCGGGCGATGTCCTGGTGATCACCAGCGGTGCGACCTTTGAGGGCGAGGGGCTGCGCGAGCAGGGCTTCCGTGAGGCGCTGCGGGTTCACGACCCGGGTCGCACGGTGGTCGCGGTGTCCAACTCCGACGGTCTCGACGCGACGTGCCGACGCCTCGTCGACACCGCGCTCGACAAGCATCCGGGCATCGTGGCGGTCTATTCGATCGGTGGTGGAAATCGTGGCATCGTCGACGCGTTTGCGGCGTCGGATCGCGCGTGCGAGGTGTTTCTGGGGCACGACCTCAGCGACATGAACCGCACCTTGCTCGCCAGTGGTCATCTGAGTGCGATCCTGCATCACGACCTGCGATCGGACATGCGGGCGATGGCCCAGGTGGTGATGAGTCATCACGGCGCCATCCCGGAGTTTCGGCCGCGGCGATCGGCGATCGCGGTGATCACGCCACACAACATCCCGGAGTACTGACACAAACATAGTTTGTTATGACATAATGACAGGCATGTCCGAGACGACGCAGTTGGCCGTGGAGCTCGACCGGTCGACTCCGGTGCCGCTGTATCACCAGCTCGCGCAGGCTTTCGAGTCTGCCATCGTCAGCGGTGACCTGCGCCCCGGTGACCGGCTGGAGAACGAACTCGATCTCGCCAAACGGCTCAAGCTGTCCCGCCCGACCATTCGTCAGGCCATACAAGAACTCGTCGACAAGGGCGTCGTCGTACGCAAGCGGGGGGTCGGGACCCAGGTGGTGCAGAGTCCCGTGCACCGTTCGGTGGAACTGACGAGCCTGTTCGACGACCTGAGCACCGCCGGTATGCATCCGGCCACGCAGTTGCTCGAATACCGCATCGGCATCCCGGACGAGGAATTGCGCCAGGATCTGGCGCTGCCGGTCGATGGCGAAGCGGTCACCATCAAACGTCTCCGCAGTGCAGGCGGAGAACCGCTGGCCGTGATGACCAACCACCTGCCCGCCGACATCTGTCCGCCCGCAGGGGAACTCGAAGACGGTGGTCTCTACAAGGGACTCCGCGCCCGGGGTGTACACATTCGACTTGCTCGCCAGCGGATCGGCGCCAAGGCCGCCGACGCCGACGAGGCCGCACTGCTCGGCGAAGAGGTCGGCGCACCGCTGCTGACCATGCAACGCACGGCGTTCGACGACGCCGGACGCGTCGTCGAGGTCGGGCGCCACGCCTACCGCGCCGACCGGTACTTCTTTGAAACGACCGTCGTCGACCGCTGATGGCCCCATCCGCTCCCTGAGGTGTGAGGAGCGCAAGCGACGAGCCTCGAAGGGCTGGTGAGACGACAATGTCCTCTCACCAGGGGCGAGGTTCGCAGGCTCGCACCTCGGCCGGCGGGAGGGGCGTCGGGGGTGGGCGCGCCCAGTCGGACGGGAGGGGACGCGCAGGTGGCGAAGAGACAAAGAGCCGTACCGGTTAGGCTGAGGTCCGTTTGGTGCAGGACGGTTGGGGGTGACCTTGCTGAACATTGGTGCGGATTTCGCCGGTTACCGCGTGCTCGACATTCTGGGCAGCGGGGGCATGGGCGCCGTCTACCTGGTCGAGAACGCGCAGCTTCATCGGTGTGAGGCACTGAAGGTGATCTCGGTCGGGGGTTCGAACAGCGCCGAGTTCGAGCGCCGATTCGTGAACGAGGCGCGAGCCGCCGCGGGTCTGGACCACCCGGCATCGTCACCGTCCACCACTACGGTGTCGCCGAGGGCACTCCGTTCTTCACCATGGCCTTCCTGGCTGGGCAGGACCTTTCCGCTGCTGTGCTGAATGCACACGACATCGGCGCGGTCGTTGCGTCGGTTGCCGATGCGCTGGACTACGCCCATGGTCGCGGCGTCATTCACCGCGACATCAAGCCTGCCAATGTGATCGTGCGACGTGACGACAGTGGTCGCATCAGCCGGGTGGTCGTGGTGGACTTCGGGATCGCGCGACTCGTCGATGTGCCGGGAGCGACGACGTCGGGCGCGTTCATCGGAACGCTCGCCTATGCGGCACCCGAGGTGCTCGACGGCGGCGAGGCCAGCCCGCGTTCGGATCAGTACTCGCTGGCCTGCACGACGTATGAACTGCTGTGCGGACGGGCACCCTTCTCCGAACCGACGCCAGCGGCGTTGATGCTTGCCCACATCACGAAACCTGCGCCGAAGGCGAGTGCGGTTCTCGGAACCGGATACGTGGGAGTCGACGCCGTCCTCGAACGGGCGCTCGCGAAAGACCCGGCCCATCGATTCTCCACCGTCACCGACTTCGCGCGTGCGCTGACCCGGGCGCTCGAGGCGAGTTCGGCACAGTCCGCGGAAACGCTTCCGGGAGAAGTGATCACACACGCCGCGCAGCTGACCGATACGCCGGCCCCGAGATCGACAGCGAAGATCGTCGTCGGCATCGTCACGGGTGTCGCGATCGTCGCGGTCCTCGGGGTCGTCGCGGCCACCCTGTGGTGGAGGTCTGACTCGGAGTCGGCGCACGCGGCATCGGCAGCTGCACCGGACACCACGTCGGCGACGACATCGGTGGCCGCACGCGCGAACGGGCACTGTTCCCCGGAGACGACGACGATGACCCTGGTCGCCAGCAAGCCGGCGTTCCGGGTGGGTGATCGCATGATGTTCGCCTGGCGGATCCGCAACGACGCCGACACCCCGTGCCCGCTCGACATCGGTGTCTCGGCGACCGAGATCGTCGTGACGTCGGCCGCCGGAGAGCGGCAGTGGGGAAGCCGGGATTGCAGTCCGGAGAAGGGCACTCGGGTCGTGGTGATCGCACCACACCAGTACGCGCCCGCCGTCGGATACAAGTGGTCGCTCAAGACGAGCGAGTTGACCTGCACACAGCCACGGCAAGATCTGGTTCCCGGAACCTATCGCGCGGTCGCGAGCGTGGACGGGATCGACGCGGAGCCGGTGACGTTCACGATTCGCTAGGAGATTCGACGCCGGTGGTGACGGCAACGAGCAACTGCCGCACCGCCATTGCACGTCGGTGTGAGTGGCCTTCGAGCAGATCGAGCGCACACTCCGGGTCAGCGGGTGGGCCGAGATGGGTGCAGCCGCGCGGACAGTCCTCGATGGCGTCGCGGAGATCGTCGAAGGCGTCGACGATGTCGTCGGGGGTGACGTGCGCGAGTCCGAACGACCGGATACCTGGGGTGTCGACGACCCAGGTGCGGGGCAACTCGTCACCAGGCAATGCGAGAGCGACCGACTGGGTCGACGTGTGCCGTCCCTTGCCGACACCCGACACCACGCCCGTTGCTCTATCTGCCTCGGGCACAAGACGGTTAACCAATGTCGACTTGCCGACACCCGAGTGTCCGATGAGCGCGGTGAGGTGGCCGTCCAAGATGGTGAGGATGTCGTCGAGCGGGTCGTCTCGGCCGGCCCGGACAATCGGCAGGTCGAGGTCGGCGAAGGCGGCGGTGAACTCGGTGGGGTCGGCGAGGTCGGATTTGGTCAGGCACAAGATGGGTGCGAGACCGCCGACATAGGCTGCGGCGAGCGCTCTTTCGACGAATCCGGTGCGAGGTGGGGGATCGGCCATGGCGGTGACGATGAGGAGTTGGTCGGCGTTGGCGACGACGATCCGCTCGTACGGGTCGGAGTCGTCGGCGGTGCGTCGCAAGATGGTGGAGCGTTCGGCGACACGGACGATCCGGGCAAGGGTGTCGGGCTTTCCGGACAGATCGCCCACCACAGAAACGTTGTCGCCCACCACGATCGGTGTGCGGCCGAGTTCGCGGGCGCGCATGGTCACGAGGTGACGGTCGGGGTCGCCGCCCAGGACACATCCCCATCTGCCACGATCCACCGACACCACCATCGCGTCGGCTGCGTCGTCGTGCGTGGGACGTTGCTTGGTGCGCGGCCGACTGCCCTTACCGGGACGAACCCGGACGTCGGACTCGTCGTAGCTGGCCGCGCGGCGGGTCAAGGGCGGACCGTCGCGTTGCGCTTGCCAGCCGTTTCCGCTCCCTGAGGAGCGAGCTTGCGAGCCGTTTCCGCTCCCTGAGGAGCGAGCTTGCGAGCCTCGAAGGGCTGGCGAGGAAGTGTTGCGAGGCCTTCGAGGCTCGTCGGTTTCGAGACGCGCCGGACTCGCTGCGCTCGCTCGTCGCTCCTCAACCCGGCGGCTAGCGCTCCTCGCACCTCAGGCAGCGGGGGGCGGGTCACGGGTGCCCGATCATCTGCTGCCACATGCCGGGGAAGTCGGGGAGGGTTTTGGTGGTGGTTTCGATGTCGTCGACGGTGACGCCCTGGGTGACGAGGCCGATGATCGCGCCCGCGGTGGCCATCCGGTGGTCGGCGTAGGACTCCCAGGTTCCGCCGTGCAGAGTGGTCCCGGTGATCTGGAGGCCGTCGTCGGTCTCGGTGCAGATGCCGCCGAGCCGCGTGATCTCGGTGGTCAGTGCGGCCAGCCGGTCGGTTTCGTGTCCGCGCAGGTGGGCGATCCCGGTCAGCTCGGAGTCGCCGTCGGCCACCGCACAGAGCGCCGCGATCGTCGGGGTGAGCTCGCCGATGTCCCGCAGATCCAGCGATACGGCCGAAAGTCGTTGCGGGCCCTGCACGGACAGTGTGCCGTCGATCAGTTCGACGGTGCAGCCCATCGCGGCGAGGATGTCGGCGATGCGAGCGCCGGGCTGGGTGGTGACCGCGGGCCAGTACGGTACGCGCACGGTGCCGCCGGTGACCGCGGCCGCGGCGAGGAAAGCGGCCGCGTTGGAGAGGTCGGGCTCGACCGTCCAGTCGACGGCGGCGATCCTCCCCGGCGCCACCCGCCATGTGTTCGGCTCACTGGTGTTCACGGTGACACCCGCGGTGGCGAGCATGTCGACGGTCATGTCGATGTGCGGTGTGCTCGGTACAGGCGCGCCGACGTGGCGGATCATCAGGCCGTCGTCGAACCGGGCCCCGGACAGCAGCAGACCGGACACGAACTGCGACGATCCGGATGCGTCGATGGTGACCTCGCCGCCCCGCACTGTTCCCGCACCGTCGACGGTGAACGGCAAGGCGTCGCCCTCGACGCCCACGCCGAGTCCGCGCAGTGCGTCGAGGATGGTGGTCTGCGGTCGGGTGCGGGCCTGCTCGTCGCCGTCGAAGGTGACCGGTCCGTCTGCGAGAGCGGCCACCGGCGGCAGGAATCGCATCACCGTGCCGGCGAGTCCGCAGTAGATGTCGGCGGCATGCAGCGGTGCCGGTTCGATCGACACCGTCGTCTCCTGCGCCGGGTCGACGCGCACGCCCACTCCCAGCGCCGTGAGCGCGCCGAGCATCAAGTTCGTGTCGCGACTACGCAGCGTTCCGCGAATGGTCGACGGTCCGTCGGCGAGAGCGGCAAGGACGAGCGCACGGTTGGTGATGGACTTCGAGCCGGGCAGTTCGACCGTCGCGTCGAGCCGGGTCGGCGCCACCGGTGCGATCCAAGTGCTCATGGCGACAAGTCTGTCATGTGTCTATCACCGGGTGTCGCGGCGCAGCGGGTGGTCGTCGGGCACCTCGACGACGATCAACAGCCTGCCGTCCGGGTCCTCGATGTGCATCTCGATCAGTCCCCACGGCTCGGTCACCGGTTCGCGGGAGATGGCGACCCCGTTGGCTCGCAGTTCACGTTCGCATGCCTGCGCGTCGCGGACCTGCAGCCAGAGCACGGCGTCGGTTGCCGGGCCGACATCGTCGGACATGTGCCCGGGTACCTCGATCAGCCCGTTCCCGGCATGGAAGACCATGCCTCCGGGGTAGACACGGGCAACGGCGAGCCGCAGTTGGTTGCGATAGAAGTGCTGAAGTCGCTCGGGGTCACCGGAGCGCAGAAGCACACGGCTGGACAGAACCTCCACGACGGTTATTGTCTACTGCCCTTCGGTGGTCCCGTCGGTACCGCCGAGCGCGTGTCCCCGGTTGAGGTCGTTCCCGTGACGCGCAGCCTCGTAGATCGCCTTCTCGCGGGCGATCCGGTCGGTCTCGCCGATCGGCTTGGCGTCGCCGAACGCGAATGCCGATTCGTGCGGGTAGTCGTGCGGGATGTCCGGGTCGTCGGTCGGATCCTCGGCGGCCGGATTGTTCGGGCTCGGTTCGGTAGGGACATGCTCTGGGCTGGGAGACATGGTTCAACGATACGGTGGATCGGGAGGGCCAGCCGCGTTCCGCCCAACGTCGACGGTGCCCGATCACTCCCGGCGCGAGAACTGCCCGTCGGTCCGGCCGTCCCAGACGTCGAACACTTGAGTCACCTTGGGGTCGCCGAGACTCTTGATCCAGTCACACAGGTCCTGTGGCGCATTGGGATTGGTGACGATGAACCGGTGTAGTCCGGCGTCGTGTTCGGCGAGGACGCGTAGCGTCTCGGGTGGGGTGTCGGGGTCGGCCGCGGCCAGGGCGTCGCGGGGGTCGAAGGCCGCGCCGCGGGGTGCGTCGGAGGCGGCGATGCCCACTGGATCGCCGGCCACCTCGATCTCGCCGGTGTTGTGATAGTCCAGCGGGTCGGCCGATGTGCTCCGGGTGTTCAACAGCAGGTTGAGCAGAATGGCGGTGATCGCACCCGCTGAGATACCCGAATGGAAGATCGTCTGGAACCAGTCGGGGAACTGGTGGTAGAGGTCGAGCGAGACGTTGACCGCCTCGCCGCTGCTGCGGTCGGTGTAGTACAGCTTGGCCTCGGTCAGCATCGCGACACCCACCGAGATGGCGACGACCAGGATGTTGGTGTTGTTGAACTTCACCTTGGAGAGGGTTCGCACGCCACTCGCGGCGACCATGCCGAACAGTGCGACGCCCGCGCCGCCGAGCACGGGGAGCGGAATGCCCTCCACGATCGCGGCCACCTTCGGCAGCAGCCCGAGACCCACCAGAATGACGCCGGCGCAGGTGGCGACGTGCCGGGTCTTGACGCCGGTGATCGCGACCAGCCCGACGTTCTGGGCGAACGCGGTGTACGGGAAGGTGTTGAACACGCCGCCGATGACGGTACCGAGACCGTCGGCACGCATACCGTCGGCCAGCTTCTGGGGGGTGATCTTCTTGTCGACGATCTCGCCGACCGCGACGATGTCGCCGGTGGTCTCCGTCATGATCACCAGCGCCACGATGATCAGCGAGATGATCGAGCTGAGCTCGAAGGACGGCACACCGAATTGGAACGGCTGCGGAACGGCCACCCACGCCGACTCGCCGACACCATCCCAGTCGGCCATGCCGAAGGGCAGCGAGATCAGCGTGCCGAGCACCAGGCCGACGAGCACCGACACCCGCTTGATCGTCGGGGGAGCGAACATCTCGAGCGCGATGATGATGGCCAGCGTCAGGAAGCCGAAGGCGATGGCCTTGGGTGCGCCGAAGTCCTCGCCCTCGTTGGTTCCGCCGCCGAACCAGCCGGCCGCGACGCGCATCAGGGATACGCCGATGATGAGGATGATCGTGCCCGTGACCAGCGGCGGGAAGAATCTGATCAGTCTGCCGACGATGGGTGCGGCGGCGATCATGAAGACACCCGACGCGATCACCGACCCATAGATGGCGGTCACGCCGTGGTTCATCCCGATGGTGATCATCGGTCCTACGGCGGCGAAGGTGACGCCCTGCATGAGGGGGAGTCGGACGCCGAATCGCCAGAAGCCGACCGCCTGCAGGATCGTCGCGATACCGGCGACGAAGAGGTCGGCGGTGATCAGGTGGACGATGTCGCCCTGCTCGAGTTTGCCTGCGCTGACCATCGCGCCGCCGACGATGAGCGGGACGGCGACCGCGCCCGCGTACATCGCCAGCACGTGCTGGATGCCGAGCGGCAGAAGTTTGACCAGAG
Organism: Gordonia sp. NPDC003422; assembly: GCF_053588675.1. NCBI lineage: Bacteria > Bacillati > Actinomycetota > Actinomycetes > Mycobacteriales > Gordoniaceae > Gordonia > Gordonia sp. NPDC003422. Next base: position 134,320 of record NZ_JBSFQL010000006.1, on the reverse strand, counting down.
GCGGAATGTCATCCACCGGATGCTGGGCTTCTTTGCCGTGCTTGATCGTGTCGAGAACCGCCATGCACAGTGTCTACGATTCGGACATTTCGGTACTGCCGCATTCGTGTGTCGTCGGTGTTTCCGTGAAAATATATCCATGGCACATGGTTCGAAGCGCAGCGCGGGCATCCTCCTCTATCGGCGATCCGACGACGGAGTCGACGTTCTCGTCGCGCACCCGGGCGGACCGCTCTGGGCGCGCAAGGACGACGGCGCGTGGTCGATTCCGAAGGGGCTGGTCGAGCCCGACGAGTCGGCCTGGGAGACCGCCCGCCGTGAGTTCGCCGAGGAGATCGGCAGCTCGGTGCCCGACGGAGGCCACATCGATCTCGGGGAGGTGACGCTGAAATCGGGCAAGGTCGTCGTCGCTTTCGGGGTCGAAGGCGATCTCGACGTCACGACGGTTCGGAGCAACACCTTCGAGATGGTGTGGCCGCCACGGTCGGGGCAGATGCAGAGCTTCCCCGAGATCGACCGTGCCGAATGGATGTCACCGGACACCGCCCGGCGCAAACTGAACCCGGCCCAGGCCGCGTTCGTCGACCGCCTCCTCGACCTCCTGGCCAGTCGATGATGATTGCCATCAAGAGTGATCGGTACCGCCGAACGACCGTGGGGTCGAGGGTGGATTCAGATCTCCGGCCAGCGATGCTCGAGTCCCATCAGGATGAAGTCGACCTTCAGGTCGACCACCCCCCGCTCGCGCCAGGACTCCCGGGGTTCGATGACCGAGTGGGTGCTCACGGCCGCTTTCACCCGGTCCAATCCCGTTGTGCCGCTGTCATCCACGGTGCGCATCGACTCCACGGAAAGGTGGCAGGCGAAGACGGTGTCGCCGATGAAATCGAGTGCGAACATCGCCTGACCGGGAGTCTTGCCGTACGCGGTGATGCGTCGTGAGTATTCCGCCAGGATCTCCTCGATCCGGGTGAAGGCGGGTGCGTAGTCGTAGACCACGCGTTCGAGGCCCGGAAAATTCTCGCACACCCGCCAGCACTCGTCGGCCCAGAGTTTGAGCACCGCATGCCAATCCGGTTCGTCCGCGGGCAACCGGATACTGGCGGCGGCGCGGTCCAGGCATGCCACGACGACCTGTTCGCGAGAGTCGAACAGCCGGTAGATCGCCGGGGTGACCACGCCGAGCCGTTGTGCGACAGCCGACAACGTGAACCTGTCGATTCCCTCGTCGAGCGCAGCGGTGACGACGTCGGCTTCGGTGAAAGCCGGCTTGCGGCCGGCCTTCTTGCCCACCGTCCGTGCGTTGCCGTCGACGTTGCTCTGACGCATACGCAGATTCTAATTCGTCAGCTGCCAGCCTTGTGCGCTCTCGAGTCGATGCCAGAACCGGGCGTATGTCCCGTCGGTGGCGATCAGTTCCTCGTGTCTGCCCTGCGCTTCGACGCGGCCCTCGGCGTCGAGGGCGATGATCGTGTCTGCGCCGGCGATGGTCGCCAGGCGATGGGCGATGATGATCACCGTGGCCTGTGCGCGCAATCGCTCGACGGCGGCGACGATATTGGCTTCGTTCTCGATGTCGAGTGCCGACGTCGCTTCGTCGAGGAGGACGATCGGCGCTTGCTTGAGCAGTGCCCGCGCGATCGCCACACGCTGACGTTCGCCGCCCGACAGCCCTCGGCCGCCTTCTCCCACTTGCGTATTCCAGCCGTCGGGCAGGCGGGCGGCGATCTCGGTGACGCCCGCGAGGTCGGCCGCCTCGCGGACCTCGGCGTCGGTCGCGTCCGCTCGGCCCACTCGGACGTTGGCCTCGAGGGTGTCGTCGAAGAGGTAGACGTCCTGGAACACCATCGACAGCTGGCCCATCAGTTGTTCGGTGGTCTGTTCGGTGACGGGCACCCCGCCGACCAGCACACGCCCGGTGTCGACGTCGTAGAAGCGGCTGATGACGCGGGCGATGGTCGTCTTGCCGCCACCCGACGGTCCGACGAGGGCCACCATCGACCCGGCGGGAACGGTCATCGAGACGTTGCGCAGCGCGGGTGCGGATGCGCCGGGGTAGGTGAAGGTGACGTCATCGAGTTCGACGGTTCCCGGCTTGGTCAGTGCGACAGTCGTGTTCGGTTCGGGAAGCGGCGTCGCGGTCAGCACCTCGTCGAGGCCGTCGAGGAGGGGGCAGCGCGATTCGAGCGCCATTGCACTGGTGGTGATGGCCGAGACCGTCGAGGTGAATCGGAGTGCGAGTCCGATGAAGGCCAGTGCCGGAATGGGTTCCAGCGAGCCGTCGATGGCGAGTGACCCGGTCACCGTGATCAGGACAACGATCACACCTTGGGTCACCATGCCGCTCAGCAACATTCCCACTGTTTCGAGCCACAAGCCTTTGGTCTTTGCTTTGTAGGTGTCGTCGAGGGCTTGACTCAGGGGCCGGTAATCGTCGCTCCGATCGCAGGACCGGAGTGCGCCCTGGCATTGGGCGTACTCCACCACTCGATTGGCCAAATTCACTTCCTGCGGATCGTGAATGGCGCGTCCTTTGCGCATCAGCGCCGTCGACGCCAGGGTGATGAGCACGAACACCGGAACCGCAACGGTCAGAATGAGTCCGAGAGTCGGATCCCAGAACCAGGCGGCGACGATGATCACGAACGCAGCGGTGCTGCGAGACACGAGCGGCCCGAACATGTGCGCAAAGATCTCGCCGGCCGACATCAACTCCGACGACACCATCCGGGACAGCGCCCCGGCCGCCGGCCGTGCGAACCAACCGAGTGGTTGCTTGGCCACCTGGTCGCCGACCAGCCGGTGCAGACTCCGCAGGAAGTCCAGCGCGACTGCGTAATTCGCGCTCTCCGAGAAGTAGTGTAGGCCAAAGCCGACGACGGAGAGAATGCCGAGTACCCAGAGCCAGCCGGCGAGGCCCATGCCCCAGACCGGGGTGCCCTGCGCCAGCGTGGTGATGGTGGGGAGCAGCGCCGCGAGCGCAACGCCCTCAACCAGGCCGACGATGATGCTCCCGGCGATGGCAGGCCGCATGTTTTCCGGATGCGAGACCATGCGCTTCATGCGCGGGACGATGTCGATGAGGGGGAGTGTGGTCATTTCTGAACTCGCTTCGCCGCGCCGGTGAGTTTCCACAGCCGCGCATAGTCGGGATTGTCCTGGAGCTCTTCGTGTTTGCCGATCGCTGTCACGTGGCCGTCGTTGACGACGATGATCTGGTCGACCCCCTTGATGACCTCGGGGCGGTGGGCGATCACCAGAACCGTTCGGCCATGCGCGAGCGTCGACAGTGCTTGCTGGATCTGGTGTTCGGACTCCGGGTCGGTCAGCGCGGTCGCCTCATCGAGGATGAGGATCGGTGCGTCGACGAGGACGGCGCGGGCGATCGCGATGCGCTGTGCCTGGCCTCCGGACAAGCCGGAGTCGGCACCGTACACCGTGTCGAATCCGTGTGGAAGAGACTCGATCTCGTCGAGGATACGGGCGGCGCCGGCCGCTCGTCGTACCTCGTCGTCGGTGGCATGCGGCCGACCCAGGCTGATGTTGTCGCGGATGCTGATGTTGAGGAGTTGAGCGTCTTGCAGCACAAAACCCACCCTGGAATAGAGGTCGGGCAGGTGGGCGATCGGGACGCCGCCGATGCTGATGGTTCCCGATCGCGGGTCGTCGAAGCGGGCGAGAAGGGTCGCGATCGTGGACTTTCCTGAGCCTGACGGTCCGATGAGGGCGGTGACGGTGCCCTCCGGCAACGTGAAGCTCACGTCGTCCACGGCGAGGATCGCGTCTGGGCCGGTGCCGTAGGAGTAGCTCACGTGGTCGAATGTCACTTCATGTGAACGTAATTCGTGGGGCACTGTCTCGTCTGCGCTGGGGAGGATCGGAGTGTTGGCCAAGTCGACGAGTCGCAGCGCCGACGCGCCGGCGATCTGCTGTGACCACATCGAGTGCATCAGGGTCTCGAGTGCGTAGGGGATCAGCAGGGCGATGAGCGACGTCGCGAGCACATCGGCCGTGGATACGATGCCGTTGTGTACGAGGATCGAACCGATCCCGATGTTGATGACCAGGATCAACGGAACTGCGAGGAACGACATCCCGAGTGCGGACACCCGGATCAGCGGCTTGACCCACTCGGAGTAGAAATCGTAGAACTCGTCGGCGGCGTCCTGATAGTTGCGGTGCGAACGTCCCACGCGCCCAAAGGCCTTCACCACGGCGATCCCGGTGACGAACTCGACCATGCGGGCCGAGACCGTCGACAGGCGCTGATCCATCTCGGCGGTCTTGCCGCCCATCCCGCGCATGGACAAGCTCATCGCGCCGACGTACAGCGGGAGAGTGGCGATGGCCAACAGGCCCAGGCGCCAGTCGATGACGAAGCTGTAGACCATCAAGGCCAGCGGCATCACGATGGCCATGGTGCCGTCGACCGGCTGGTGGGCGATGAGCTGGTGGATGGTTCCGATGTCGTCCTGCAGGCCCTTGCGCACTCGCCCCGAGTTGGTGGAAGTGAACCACGCGAGAGGTACCCGCGCGAATCTACGCACCAGTCGCAGCTGGATGACGTGACCGAGCTTGACGTCGGCGAAATGCGTGACGAGCAGCGCGATCAGGTAGACAAACAGTCGTAAGGCGAAGGTGATCACCAGGATTCGAATCCAGCATTCGACTTCGTCGCGGTCGACTGCGGTGCCCGTGTTGTAGGCGTCGAGCAGCACGTCGCCGATGTGCACCAGTGCGACATAGGGGAATACCGCGAGGATGCCGGAGATCACGGCGAGAATCCGGCCGATCGCGAGTTGTCCCGCAACCGGTTTCATCAGGTCCTTGAGAGCCCGAGCGTCCGCCTTCTGTTGTGCCTTGTGCTCCTCGGCCGGATCGGGCTCGAGGCCGTGCTCGTCCGACTGGTCGGTCGGTGAAGATGTAGCCGTCGTCATGGACGCTCCCGAACGTAGGAGAGAATGGAACTTAGGGTAACCATACTCATTTGTGAATGGGCTTCAGTTTAGGAGTCGTCCGGGTCGAGCACGAGGGCGAATTGCGAGTGTCGAAGCCCCTCCGCTGCGAGATGCGACGCCTCGCGCCTCGAGCACCGTCAGGGAGCGGAGGAGGTCCCGGCAGGTGTCGTGTGCGTCTGGGTGCCGTGGCTGGGCGGCGCCGTGTCGTCGAGTGCCTGTGCCGTGGCGCGAACACGTTTGCTGCTCACCCAGACGATCAACCAGAACGCGCAGACGATCGAAACGATGAGGAAGCTCGGCGGCATGTTGTACATCGCGGACAGTGTCAGACCTGCGCCGACGGCGACAACGCTGATGAGCGTCGAGATTGCCATTGCCCGGGCCGGCCGGGGAGTGAGCATGATCGCCGTTGCGGCCGGGGTGACCACGAGAGCAAACAGCAGAAGAGTGCCCACGGCCTGTACCGCCATCGTCACCGCCAGACCCAGCAGGGCCATGAACAGAATCGACAACGTACGGATCGGAACACCTTTGGCTTCAGCCACTCCCGGATTCACCGAGGTGTACAGCAGCGGCCGATAGACGAATCCGATACACACCGCGAGAACGGCGAGCATGGCGGTGAAGGCGAGCAGCTGCTGATTCGAGATGGCCAGCAGGTTGCCGAACAAGACGTTGGTCATCGTCGACGAACTCTTGGTGGCCAGCGAATTGAAGAACAGTCCGAGCCCGGTTGCGAAGGCCAGCACGGTGCCGGTGATCACCTCGCGTTCGCCGGCCTTCTTACCGAGGAAGCCGATGACGAGTGCGCCACCGATACAGAAGGCGCCGAGCCCCAACGTGACCGGAACCCCGATGAGGACTGCCCCGGTGGCGCCGGGAAGACCGATGTGCGCGAGTGCGTGCGCGGCGAACGAGGTGTTGCGGACGACGGTGAAGTAGCCCACCAGTCCGGCCGCCAGGGCGACGAGAATGCCGCCGACGAGCGCGTTCTGCATGAACGGTGATGTGAGGATGTCCCACCAGTTGGACTGGTACCCGATGGCCAGAGTTGTCGTCGTCATCACGGTCAGACGCTCCTCGTGTAGAGATCGCCCTGTGGGGTGCGGAGGACCTGGACGCGCGTGCCGTACAGGTGGGTCAGGAGGTCTTCGTCGATCACGTCGTCGGTCGCGGCATAGTGTGCGTGGCCGTCGAGGAGGTAGATGGCCCCGCTCAAGACGGGTAGGAACGGATTGAGGTCGTGGGCGACCACCAGAATGGTCACTGACATCTCTTGCTGGATCTTGGTGAGAAGACTGACGATCTCATGCTGGCTACGCAGGTCCAACGAGGCGAGCGGTTCGTCGAGGATCACCATATCTGGTTGGGAGACAAGCGCTTCGGCGATGGCCACCCGCTGGCGCTGACCCCCGGAGAGGGACGCCAGGCGGGAATCGGCGAAGGACTCCGCGTTGACGGCGCGCAGTGCGTCGTCAACACGACGTCTGTCGGACGCCGAGGTGGGGCTGAATGCCCAACGTCGACCGGTCAATCCGAGAAGAACGGCGTCGCGTGCGCGGATGGCTCCACCGCTGATCTCGGCGTAATGCTGTGGGACGTAACCGATGCGATCCCGTTCGGCGCCGGGAGCCTCGCCGAACACCCGCAGCGATCCTTCGCTGGGGATCAACCCGAGGATCATCTGGAGAAGGGTGGTCTTGCCCGATCCGTTGGTGCCGATGACCGCATAGATGCCGCCGGCCGGGATCTCGAACGTCGCCTGCGACCAGATCACCCGACCACCCCGAACCGCGCTGACATCCGAGAATGCCAGCGCAGTGGTACTGCCGTCCTCAGACTTGGACACCAAGCGCCTTCGCCAGGGCAGTCAGCTGTGCCACCTGCCAGGCCGCAAACGAATCCTGGCCCGGCGGAACGGTTTCGGTCACCTCGACCACCGGGACGCCGGCGGACTCGGCGGCGGAACGGATCTGTGCGGGGATCGACCCTTCGGTCTGGCTGTTGTAGATCAGCACGTTGATCTGCTTGCCGGCGAGCGCGCTGGTGAAGGCGGTGATGTCACCGGGTGAGGGGTCGCTCTCCGCGGCCGCCGCAGCACGGAATCCCGCAGGAGTCTTGTCCATCAGGCCCACAGCTTGGGCCATGTAGTCGAAGACGCCCTCGGTCGCGCCGTAGGTTTTGCCGGTCGCCCCGGCCTTGATCTTGGTGATCAGGTCATTGTAGGGGGCCATCGAGGTGTTGAAGGACTGACGCTGCGTCGCGAAGTACTCGGCGCCCTTCGAGTCGATCTTGGTCAGCTCGGCGGTCACCGCATCGGCCACCGCAGTCACCGCGGTCGGCGAGTACCAGAGGTGGGGATTGGCGCCTTCGGCGGTGTTGGTCACCTTTGCCGCATCGACTGTCGGAGCCTTGGTGCCCGACGACGCTGCGAGCTTGGACGCCCATGAGTCGTAGTCGGCACCGTTGACCACCACGAGTTGCGCGTCGGTGAAGGCGGCGCCGTCTGCCGGGCTGGGCTCGTAGTCGTGCGGGTCGACCGAACTGCTGGCCAGGATGGTCTTGACCTCGGTGCACTTGCCGCCGAGTTCGGAGACGATGTCGCCCCACTGGTCGACGCTGACGACGACCTTGATCGGGGTGATGGGACACGCAGGCGCAGAGGCGGCAGGACCGGACGGGGACGCGTCTTCGGTGTTGGAAGTACATCCGACGAGACCCAGGGGCAGTAGAAGAAGGGCAGCGGCCGACAGCTTGATTCGGCGGGGGATGAGCGGCATATGCATAACGATAATCGATATCAACTAGCGTCGCGAAGTCGGTGCCCGGAACTAGCGACTCGACGCAGGTCGAAGCCGGTCATCCTTGACGCGCCTTGAACCGCGGGTTCGCCTTGTTGATCACATAGATTCGGCCCTTGCGTTTGACCACCTGTGAACCCGGCTGATTCTTCAGCGACCGGATTGATGCACGTACCTTCATGTCGGAGTCCTCTCGTTAATGACAACAATTGCCATTAGAGCACATCCGGGGGAAGCCCTGCTCGCGCCGGCGGTGGCTCAGTCGAGCAGGTACGTCTTGATCATTGCCTTCCACAGATCCAGGTGCGGATCGGTGGTGGGATCGCGTCGGTCGATGAGGTACGTCGTGGCGGCACCGCGCATGCTACTGAGCAGGACCGGGAAGAGTTCGCGATAGCGCGGGCGTGAGGTGAGGTCCTCGCCGAGGAACCCGGCGACGGCCTGACGCACGATCAGGCCGATCTCCCTCTCCGTCGGCAGCAATGCCTGCCGTAGGTTCTCGTTGTTGCGCGCGGCGATCCACAACTCCATCGACGCCACGAAGTAGGGCTGGTGGAAGGTCGACCAGCCGGTGTCGACGGCCAGCGAGATCCGGGCGATGGGGTCGTCGGGCCACTCGACCTGTAGCGGCAGCTCTTCAATCCGGGTCCGGGCAAGGTGCTCGACCGCTGCCATCAAGAGGGCGTCACGCGATGGGAAGTGATGCAGCATGCGGCCGCGGGAAACCCGGGCTTCGTCCTGGATCGCCACCGTCGTCGCACCCGCATACCCGCGTTCGACGAGAACGCGGATCGCGGCGTCGAGCACGCGGGTGCGCGTCACGTCGCTGCGATGCTGACGTGACTGTTGAATGTCCGCAGTCAAGTGGCTGCTGCCCACATCCGCATCGTAGCTGTCGGTGATGCTCACCTGGGCTTCAGAAGTCGAGGACGTGCGGCTGGCCCGCGCGGTAGCGGGCACGGTCGGCTTGCTTGAGCGGCTCGAGCATCGGCAACTCCCACAGGGGGAACACCGTCGCCGGTCGGGCCGGGCTGTCCGATTCACCGATGATCGCGTTGGCCACCATGCGGCCCGACTCGTTCGCGCCCTCCATGGTGGCGAGGTCGATGTTGGTGCGGACGTGGTCGCCGCCGATGAAGAAGTTGGAGATGCGGGTGTCCGACGTCGGGCGATTCTTGTACGAGCCGGCCGTGTTCACCATGAGCGGGGTGGCGTTGGCGATGGTCGGCGACCAGGTGATTCCCGGGTCCAACGACCACGTCACGATGTCCTCGCTGCGCAGGATGCGACGACCGCCCGAGTTCATGGCGCGGCTCATCTGCGCCCACACCTCACGCGCGATCTGCTGTTTGGAGCATTCCTTGGCGGGCTTGCCGTACAGAATTCCCGGCTTGTTCCAGTCGGAGATGTCGATGGAGAGGCAGTCGTGGACCCGACCGTCGCCGTACGTACGCCCGAAATCCACTCCCCAGGGCTTGGCCTGGTAGAGCCCGGTCAGCGCCCACGGTGTGCCGAGCGATGCGATGTGCGCGGGTGGGAGGTCGGACTTGTGCTTCAGGAAGTACTGAATGCCGACCATCCAGTCGTCTTCGAGCTTCCGGATTCCGGCGAGCGAGGGGTCGGCGGCGAGCAGCGCGGGGGTCAGCATCGGGCCCAGGCGGTCGATGGGCATCGCCGCGACATACCAGTCGGTCGTCACGGTGCGGCCCGACGTCATACGTGCGCCCGAGATTCGACCGCCGGCCAGCGTGAACTGGCTGACCCCGTCGCCCATCACGAACTTCACGCCGCGCGCCTTCAGATATGCCACCCAGGGGTCGATCCACGCATGGTTGGTGGGCGCGTTGAGGATTCGGTCGACGCCGCCGTGCAGGAGTCCGGCGTCGTACTGCCCGACGAGACCGGTCGCCGACGTCGCCAGTGCCAGGCCGATCTGCCCGATCGTCCGCGCCGACGCGGTGCCCGACTTCGCGGCGACCAGTGCTCGCGTGAGCGCACCCGCGAGGTACTTGTTGTACGCGGGCGACTTTCCCTTGGCCTTGACGAACTCCATCCAGGACTGGTTCTCCCACTGGCCGAGCCTGCGCTCTTTGCAGCTCGTCGCGATGATCAGCTCGCGGTTGACGAAGTAGGCGAGCTCCCACGGCGGGATGTCGACCACGAACTTCAGTCCGGTCATGAACGCGTTGCGGAGATTCTCCAGGGTCACGAGTTCGCCGGCGTGCTCGATGCCGCCCATGATCGACGCAGGGGCCGCGGTGGGGGCATATCCGGAATCGTCGAAGGCGACAATCGCGGCCTCGACGTTGATGAGGTGACGATCCTTGACGTTGCCGCCGCCCGGGAGCGGTATGCGCTCCATGGTGTCGGGTGTGTGTTGATAGCAGCCGGGGAAGAAGCGGAAGCCGTGCTCGCCGGGCAGCGCCTTGCGTCCGCCTCGAGCGGTGCCCGGCACGTCGTGGCTGCGGGCCTTCCCGCCGAGGTAGGCGGGCTCGTACACCGTGACGTCGAAGCCACGTTCGATGAGCTCGTGGGCCGCGGACAGGCCCGACATGCCGCCGCCGAACACCGCCACCTCGCGTCGTCGACGTTTGGGGGTGGGCGGCACCGCACGTGCACTCGGGGCCACGACCTGCGGCATCGTCACCGCTGTGCCCGCCAGAACTGCCGCAGCGGCTGAGCCTTTCAACACCGACCGCCGCGAAACCCCGTCCTCTGTGTGCCTGTCGTGCATGCTGTCCACCCCTCGATTCGACCCTGAACCAGTCAGATCTGACTCTTCTTACTGTGATGTGTACCACGCCACGGAGGGGGCTGGGACGGAATTACCGAAAAGTCTCGGTCGAATGTCCCAGTCAGTGGATCAGTGTCGGGGACGGTGGCAATCGAAGCGCGAGGGCGCTACACCAGATCGGTCACCCCAACCAGCGGTCGCCGAGTTCGTCGATCCATCGCGGCACATCGGACGACGCGTCGGGTGGCGAGTCGACGATCACCAGTTCGGTGACCCCGAGTTCCTCAAGACGGTCGCGATCGGTCGGCGAGGGTGTGGCCAACGCGACCGCGATGCGCAGGTCGGTGAATGTGCGGCCGCGCTCCGCACAGGCGTGTCGCAGGATCGAAAGGCGATCGGCCACGGCGTCGGCGTCGTCGAGGTTGAAGCCGTACCAACCGTCGGCCCATTGGGCCACCCGGGTCAGCGCACGATCGCTGTTGCCGCCGACCACGATCGGCAGGGCGGATTGTGTCGGCTTCGGATTGACTCGGACGTTGCGGAACGACACGAACTCGCCGGAGTAGGTCGTGACTTCCTCGGTCCACAGCGTGCGCATTGCTTCGATGTAGTCGGCGCTACGTTTGCCACGACGCTCAAACGGCACCCCCAGCGCATCGAATTCTTCTCGTGCCCAACCGATTCCCACGCCGAAGGTAAACCTCCCGCGACTCAGGCGGTCGAGGGAGGCCACTTGCTTGGCCATGATCAGGGGATTGTGTTCCGGTAGGAGTACCACTCCCGTGGCCAGCCGGATGGTCGACGTGTGCGCGGCCGCGAAACTCAGGCAGGCCATCGGGTCGAGCCAGTCGGCTTCGGCAGGCACCGCGATGCGCCCGTCGGCTGTGTACGGATAACGCGACGTCGGGTCGTCGACCATCACGACGTGTTCACCGCACCAGAGTGTGGCGAAACCTCGGTCCTCTGCATGCCGTGCGGTCGCGGCGATGATGTCCGGATCGGCTCCGGTGCCGATGCCCAGGGCGTGCAGGCCTATCTGCATGTCAATCCATTCTCGCTGTGGCCAGGAACTGGCGCATCCAGGGTGGAGCGGTGGTCGCGATGACGCGGTCGGAGTCAGCGTCGTCGAGGTCGACCAGTTCGTATCCCTCGGAGCCGGCGGCGGTTGCGAGGATCACGGTGCGCACGTCCGCGCGCCGCTGAAACCACGACGCGCGGGTGGCCCAGCCGACGATGCCGTCGCGATCGAGTGCGTTCCGGTGCCGTGCGATCTTCGGCGGCGCGATCACCACGGACTGATCGGTGATCGCATGACCGAGGTGGCGGTAGCGCGCCACGCCAAACGTCATCGATGCGGCCAGTGCGATGACGCCGAGCGCCAGAAACCACACCGGACCGCCGGTCACTGCCGGGATGCCCGAGAGAATCAGCGCGGCGGCACCGGCCATCGCCGCGCGATTGAGCCGACGAGTCCGCGCGGTGCGTCCGTGCTCGACGAGCGGCATCGTCAGTTCCACCCCATCGTCGGCGACCAGGTTGCCCACGCGCACAGCCTCGTCCTTCGGTGCGGGTGGGAGCAGCAGGGGGTGCTTGATGTGGCCAATGGCGATACCGCCCAGGCGGGCGCCGTGTACCGGTCGCATCAGAACCGGTTCGTGCAGATGCGTACCGCGGATACGGGATTCGTCGAAACTCACGGCGTTGGTGGTGAGGAGTCCGCGCTCGGTGCGCAAGGTGCCGTCCGGGTGGCGGGTGAGGGTGAAGTTCCAGAAGCGCAGAACGTAGCCGAGAACCGAAAGCGCGGAACCCAACCCGATGACACCGACGACCACGATGATGATCACCACGGCCACGGGGATGCCGCGCACTGCATCGGCCGCGCGTTCCGCGGTCCCGACGCTGCGTTCGAAGAGTCCGGCGTCGTTGGCTATCTGCGCGCCGAGCCCGAGCGCGGCACCCGCAGTGGCGAGTCCGGCCATCGAAAACGGGGAATACCGAAGCCATTCCGGGCGAAAACGGGTGAGAACAGTGGCCGGTTGGTGGTCCACGTCTACGGCTGGTACGTCGCCCCGGGGTGCGGTGGTCATCAGGTATCCGTGCAGCGCGTCTGCATCGGCAGCCGACAGGGCATTGAGTTTGACTGTCGCGGAATCCTTGTCGCCGCCGGTGCCGATGATGACCTTCTTGAGACCCAGGATTCGGTGGACCGGGCCCGCGGTGAGGTCGACGCTGCGGATGCGGTCGCGGCGGGCAGTGACGACCTTGCGTGTCAACAGTCCCTTTCGCACCTGGACGTGTTCGGGAGTCACCTGGTAGCGGGTGGTCAGCCAGGGCAGCACCGTCACCAACAGCACCACGACGACCGTGGCCAGCAACGAGAAGACCGGCGCAGACTGGCCGGCGAAGACGAGTGCAATCAGGGCAGGAATGAGTTGCGGTAGCTGCTCGACCGGCTGCACCACCATCGTCCCTGGTGAGAGCCGACGCCACGGCTCAGGTTGCGTCATCGCGGTGCACCTGGGTCCGTCGGGTCAGCTCCGCGGCCACCTGCGCAGCGACCGCCGCGTCGAGTCCGACGATGCGGATGGTGCCCGCCGACGACGCCGTGGTGACGGTGAGCGTCGACAGGCGCAGTAATTGCTCGAACGGTCCGGCCTCGGTGTCGACGATCTGGATTCGGGCGATCGGGATGATCACGCGATGCCGGACAAACCAGCCGGACTGCGTGTACACCGCCTCGTCGCCGATCTCCCAACGATGAAAGCGATAGCGCCACTCGGGTATTGCGGTGACAGCGACCACCGTTGCGGCAGCCACGACGACAGCTCCGAGCAGAGCGAGCCAGCGTGCTTCGGGGACGAGGATCGCGACGACCAACCCGGCGATGGTGAGGGGTATGCCCACCACGGCGGGAACGATCCGCCACAGCGTCTTGGCACGGGGATCGACCCGATTCGTCGGCTCGCGCAGCGTCACCAAATCAGGTTATCGTCACTCCGCCGTCGACCGCGACCGTCTGCCCCGTCACGTAACCCGACGCCGGCGACGCGAGCCAGATTGCGGTGGCCGCGATCTCCTCGCCGCGACCCACCCGTCCGAGAACCACGCGCGGTAGCTGGCTGTCGAGGTAGCCGTCCTGGTAGGTGTCGGTCATCTCGCTCTCGAAGAAGCCGGGCGCGATGGCGTTGACCCGAATTCCCTTGCGGGAGCCCCACTGTTGGGCCAGGTCGCGGGTGAGGCCGATGACGCCGGCTTTGCTCGACGCGTATGCGGCCTGTGGCAGACCGGCGGTGGTGATGCCGAGAATGCTCGAGATGTTGATGACGGCGCTGCCGGGCTGCATCACGCGCCCGCATGCCTGCGCCATCCAGTACGACCCGTTGAGGTTGATGTCGATGACCGTGCGGAACTGCTCGGGAGTCTCGCGGGTGGCCGGGAAGGCGGTTCCGACGCCGGCATTGTTGACCAGCACGTCGACCCGGCCGAACGTCTCCATGGCCGTGTCGACGACGTTGCTGCAGGCGGCCGGATCGGCGACGTCGGCGGGCACCACCAGCGCCTTGCGGCCGAGACCTTCGACCATCGCGGCGGTGTCGGCGAGCTTCTCGGCACGACGCGCGGCGAGGACGATGTCGGCACCGGCCTCGGCGAAGCCGCGGGCGAACGCGACGCCGAGCCCCGATGACGCGCCGGTGACGATCACGACCTTGCCGCTCATGTCGAACAGATCAAGAATCGGCATGGGTGAATCTCCTTGGTGCGGTTGGTCAGAACCACGCCGGGTCGGCGTCGAGGGTGGTGCGGTCGAGGGTGGCGAGCAGATCGAGCTGTGGGCCGGTCTTGGGTAGCTCGTACCGGTAGAAGTATTGGGCGGCAGCGCGTTTGCCGTCGTAGAAGGCGCCGTCGTGGCCGTCGGCCGCCAGTGCTTGTTCGAGCCAGATCCAGGCGATCACGATGTGGCCGGTTGCCTCGAGGTAGGCGGTCGCATTGGCCAGCGACACCGCCGGGTCGCCCGCGGACCAGATCTGTGCCGTGGTGGACACCAAGCGGTCGGTTACCTTTCGCAGATCGTCGGCGTATCCGGCGACGGAGCCGACCGACGATGCCCGATCGATGGTGGCACCGATCGTCTCGACGAGCAGCGCCAAGCCCTTACCGCCACCCATCACGACCTTGCGGCCGAGCAGGTCGAGAGCCTGAATACCGTGCGTGCCTTCGTGAATGGGGTTCAGGCGGTTGTCGCGGTAGTACTGCTCGACGTCGAACTCCTTGGTGTAGCCGTACCCGCCGTGCACCTGGATGGCCAGGCTGTTGGCCTCCAGGCACCACTGAGACGGCCAACTCTTGGCGATCGGGGTGAGCACGTCGAGCAGCAGGGTCGTGCGCGCTCGTTCGTCGCCGTCGGTGGTGGCCTCGATGTCGACGAGGCGGCTGCAGTAGAGGCCCAGTGCGAGTGCGCCTTCCGCATACGACTTCTGGGCCAGCAGCATCCGCTTGACGTCGGCGTGCTCGATGATCGGCACCGGTTTGCTCGACGGATCCTTCGCATCGACCGGTCGTCCCTGCGTGCGTACCTTGGCGTATTCGACGGAGGCCAGATACCCGGCGTAGCCGAGCGAGGTGGCAAGGAAGCCGACGCCGATCCGCGCCTCGTTCATCATGTGGAACATGTAGGACAGTCCGCGGTGTTCCTCGCCGACCAGATATCCGACGGCGCCGGGAGCGGAGCGAGCGGGCCGACTTGATGCGGCGCCGGAAGCGTTTGTCGGCGTGTGTGTTCCGTCGCCGAAGTTCAGGAGCGTGTTGGTCGTCGCCCGGTTGCCCATCTTGTGGTTGAGCCCGACCAAGGCGACGTCGTTACGGGTGCCGTCGGCAAGATACTTGGGGACCACGAACAGGGAGATGCCCTTGACGCCGGGACCACCGCCGGGCGCCTTCGCGAGGACGAGATGCACGATGTTCTCGGCGAGCTCGTGTTCGCCCGCCGAGATCCACATCTTGGTGCCGGTGATCCGATACGTGCCGTCGTCCTGGGGTGTGGCCTTGGTGGTGATGTCGGCCAGCGACGATCCGGCCTGGGGTTCGGACAGGCACATGGTGCCGAAGAATCGGCCCTCGACCATGGGCCGCACCCAGGTGTCGATCTGCTCGTCGGTGCCGTAGGTGGCCAACAGGTTCGCGTTGCCCACGGTGAGGAACGCATACGAGGACATTGCTGCGTTCGCCGCCTGGAACCAGGCCGACGACGCCCGGCTGACGACCGTCGGCAGTTGCATGCCGCCGAGCTCGGCGTCGAACGAGGCCGCCATCAGGCCGGTCTTGCGGAACTCGTCGATGCCGGCGCCGAGTGCGTCGGGCAGAACCACACGACCGTCGTCGCCGACGTACGGTTCGTTCTGATCGCCCTCTTTGTTCACCGGCGCAAAGCGTTTCGTCGCGAGATCTTCGCTCAGTTCGAGGACCGCGTCGAAGGTTTCACGAGAGTGCTCGGCGAACCGTTCCCGCTCCGTGAGCGACTCGACGTCGAGCCATTCGTAGAGCAGGAATTCCAGATCACGTTTGCTAAGCACTCGCTTATAATGGCTGACAAGATGGACGACGTCAACGTTCCTTGGGGGTTGTGATGGCTGAGCGACGGGCAGAATCGGCAGCGGCCGAGCGAATCCGCAACGCCGCGATCGCGTCGTTCGCCGAGGTCGGCTACGGTGCCACGTCGACGCGGCAGATCGCCCGGAAGTTGGGCATGTCTGCGGCCGCGATGTATCCGCACTACCGGTCCAAAGAGGAATTGCTCTACGCGATCGCGCTGGACGGACACCGTGGCGTACTCGCCGCGCTGTGGGCCGCCGACGACGAGTCCGCGCCACCGATGCAGCGACTTCGATCGGTGGTCGCGGCGTTCACGGTCTGGCAGGCCGAACATCACGACCTCGCGAAGGTGGTGCAGTACGAGTTGCACGGGCTCACCCGGCCGCACTACTCGGCGATCACCCGGATTCGGCGCGAGACAAGTTCGGTCCTGGCTCAGATCGTCGGGGCGGGGATCGAGTCGGGCGACTTCGACGTCGACAACCGGGACGACGTCGTGCTGGCGATCTCGTCGCTCTGCGTCGACGTGTGCAGATGGTTCCCGACGCGCACACATCGCGATCCGCAGCAGTTGGGCCGCGTCTACGCCGATCTCGCGGTTCGGATGGTCACTCCCGCTCCTTGAGGTGCGAGGACCGTGAGCGGCCACCCCGCTCCCTGAGGTGCGAGGAGCGCAAGCGACGAGCCTCGAAGGGCCAGGTGAGACGACTTTTCATATCGGCAGAAACGACCCCGACGGGGCCAGTGGCTGATTGATGCGTGGGGCGTACTGATCGAAGTACACGCGGGCGATGAGGTCGCGGCGGCTGCGGACCCCGGCCTTGTCGAAGATCGACTTGAGGTGATCTTGCACCGTGTACGCCGACACGTGCAGGGCAGCGGCGATGTCCTTGGTGGCCACGCCTTGAAGCACCAACTGGGTGACGTCACGTTCGCGGGCGGTGAGCCCGAAGGCCTCGACGACGATCGGCACGATCTCGGGCGGCCGGGCCTCTTCGATGGTGATGACCACCTCGCCGACCCGTCCGTCGGCCGACGACAGCGGCGACGCATTGATCACCAGCCACATGCCTGATGCCCCGCGCACGCGCAGACGCGGCGGCACCGTCGATTCGCCGCGGCCGTATAGCCTTGCGGCACCGATCAATCCGAAGATCGGATTGATTGCGGCGCCACTGTTCGCACCGGCGACCAGTTCATCGATCCGCTCCTGGCTGCCGGCACTCATCTGCACGATCTGATCGTTGCTGTCGACGATGATCACCGCGGGTCCGGTCATCGAGGTTTGCGATTCGAGGATCTGTGGTTCGGCCACGACGGTGCTGAGCAGCCCGGCTCGGACGCCGACAGCAAGCGTCTGGGACACCGAGGCGAGGAAGTCGATCTCGGCGCGATCGAAGGGCAGACACCCGGTGCCGCTTCGGAACAACGAGATCCCGCCCCATACCCCGCGGCCGTCGCGCAGGAGAACCCGCGCCTCATCGTGGTAGGAGAACTCCGGAATCATCAGTTCGCTCATCCGGTCCGACTGCCGGGTCTCGCCACGGGTGAGTTCGCTCAATCCGACCGCATCGACGCCGCGTGCCGCCATCTCTCGAAAGGACGATTCCTCGACGCGTCCGTACTCGAGGAGACCCCAATCGGGATCACGTCCGTCCTGACCGAGAAGGTCGCCGTACTTGCGGGCGCCGGTCAGGATCAGGGAACTGGGGTCCAGACTTGCGATGCACACCGCGTCGTTGGGTATTGCTCGGCTCAGTGACGCCACCGATTCGGCGAAAAAGTCATCGAGCCCGAGGCCGGCGTGTGCGACCACGTCCAGGTCGCGGCGCACACGCTCGGCTGTCAGGCTCGATGTCATTGCTCAATTGTGCGGTTGCGCTGGGACGATGTCTATCCCAGATTGTTGGGGTCGGTCAGGGAGAATACGCCCGCCGGGTCGTGGCGACGGCGGATCTCGGCGAGGTGTTCCCGTTGTGCTTGCGGCCAGAGCTCGTCGCGATTGTGGGCGCGACGACCGGACAGATTGAGCAGCGCACCGCGCGACCATGGCGCGACGGCGTCGACGACGCCGGAGAGGTGGGCCTCGACCTGATCGCCGAGAGGTCCGGCAGGAACCCCGATGGCGAGCACGGTGAAGGCGGCATCGCGACCGCTCACCGCGTTGGGTACCCGCTGCGGCGCAACCAGCTTGCCGCCGAGCAGTCGGATCTCGACGATGGCCAGGGGGCTGGCGACGTCGGGCCCGGCCGCATCGAGCAGTGCGTCGACGGCGGATGCGGTCAACTCGCCGAGTGCGACGCCCTGCTCCACCGAGGGCATCGGCCCGGGCGGGTCCATGTGCACCGCGTCGAGCGCGGCGGCCGGGTGTACGCCCACGTTCTCCAGCAGTACCGGGCCGGCCGACCGAATCGGTGCGAGGAGCGATTCGGCGACGCCCGGGTCGCCGGTGTGGGTGTAGCGGACGTGCACCGCGAGCTGACCCTGCAGCGGCGGGGGCAGGTTGGGGTCCGGCGGCAGGCGCAGGATGGCGATCGAGGTTCCGGCCTCCTCCGGCAGCGTCGGTGCCCATTGCCGCCAGGCGTGCAGGACATCGGACGCCGCGTTCCCGGCGAAGAAGATGCCGCCACCGTAGAAGGTGGCTACGGGGAGAAGGTCGAACTCGATGGCGGTGACGATACCGAGACCGTCTCGGGCGCCGAGCAATGCCGTGAACAGGTCCGAACCCGCCGTCGCGTCGAGGGTCCGAACGATCCCGTCGGCGGTCACGACCTCGATCGACCGCACATGGTCTGCGGCGTAACCGAATTCGCGGCCGAATGGGCTCAGGCCGCCACCGAGGGTGTAGCCGACGACGCCCACGCTCGACGACGACCCGGCAAGCCCGGTCAGGCCGTGCGGCGCCGTTGCGGCGGCGACGTCGCGCCACCGGACTCCGGCCCCGACCCGGGCGGTGCGCGCGATCGGGTCGACGGTGATGTCGGTCATCCGGGATGTGCTGATGGTCAGTTGATTTCCGCCCTCGAGGACGGGTCCGTGCCCGGTCGCGCGAACCCCAATGCGGAGGCCGTTGGCGCGGGCGTGGCGAACTGCTGCGGCAACGTCGGCGGCGGATGTCGCACCGACCACGATCGACGCGCCGGGAGTGACCGCGACGTTGAAGCCGGCGAGTTCGGCACCGAATTCCGGGTCGTCGGGGGTGAAGACGGGTCCGGCGACCGCGGCGCGCAGGTCGGACAGCGATGAGGAGGGTGATTGATCGATGGTGATGGACACGAAAGTTTCCTTCTGTGGGTGTGATTCGGTCTTGGCTATCGGGCGGCTTGGGCGGTGATCTCTACGGCGAGACCGGGGAAGGCAAGTGCGGTGACGCCGACCAGTGCGGCGGGCGGGGTGGCGGCGACGGTGTCGAGGCGTTCGGTCAGGGCCGAGTAGGCGGCGAGAGTTGCGGGAACATCGGTCGTGTAGATGGTGAGCATGGTGACGTCGGCCAGCGACATGTCGGCCATCTGCAGGATTTCCTCGATGTTGTGCATCGCCAACGAGATCTGTGCTGCGACATCACCTTCGTGCAGCACCTGCCCCTGCTCGTCGACCGACGCCTGCCCGGCGATGGACAGGGTTCGGCTGGGTGCCGGTCGCAGTTGCGCATGGTCGAAGCGGAACGGCTCGTTCCAGGTCGATGGATTGATGCGGACGGGTGCGCTGGTGCTTGTTGTGGTTGTCATGCAATCGAGAATCGTTGAGTAACCAGCTGCTTCACCATCCCCGGCCGCTGGTGACTTGTGCCGCCAGAACGCTGGGCGCACCGACGCCCCAGAAATCTGGGAGCTGTGCCGGAGGGGGTCATCCCGCTGAGTGTCCGCAACCGTATGGTCACCGACATTCTCGGCTTTCGTGGTTTCGATACGCATCGGGCTCGCTGCGCTCGCTCGTTGCTACTCAACCAGCAAGTGGTGGAGCGGTAGGAGGGGTGGAGCGGTAGGAGGGTGGTGGAGCGGCAGGAGTAGAGGTCGGAGGGACCTCAGTTCGCGGTGATCGAACCCCAGGTGAAGTCGCCGTGGTCGCTGCCCAATCCGGTGGCGACGATCCCCGCGACCGTGCAGCCGACCCGCGCCGAATCGAGCAGGGACAGGTCGTGGCCGCGGGCGGCGAGGAAGCCGGCCGAGAAGGCGTCGCCGCAACCGCTGGTGTCGACCACCTCCACTCCAGTGGCTTCGGCATGCTCGGCGTCGTCGGCGGTGACGACGTGCGCACCGTCGGCGCCGGCGGTCACGGCCACACATCGCACACCACGGTCGATGAGGGAACGGCAGGCAGTGACGAGGTCCTCGATCGCGGTGAGGCCGCGCACCTGATCGTCGTTGGGGAGTAGGTAATCCAGATGCGGCAGAATCGGTTCCAGCCACGCGAGGACGCCGGGATCGCCGTCGGCGAGGATGTCTGCCGAGACGGTCGTGCCACTTT
The DNA here is from genome assembly GCF_053588675.1 of Gordonia sp. NPDC003422. Lineage (NCBI taxonomy): Bacteria > Bacillati > Actinomycetota > Actinomycetes > Mycobacteriales > Gordoniaceae > Gordonia > Gordonia sp. NPDC003422. The sequence continues at coordinate 113,771 of NZ_JBSFQL010000006.1, read as the reverse complement.
CCCGGATGTCACCCAGAAGCGGAGCCAGCTCGGGTGGATTCAGGAGTTCGGGTGCGCCGATGTGGACATGGTCGGCGCCGGTGAGCAGTTCGAGCGGGGCTCGATCGAGAGGGTAGGCGAGGTTGGCGCCCGGCATGTGGATGGCAGGCCGATCGCCATTGCTGCGGATCGGCAGCATGCTCATCGACGTCGGCGCGTCCACGCGGACAAGGTGATCGGTGACGACGCCGAACCGGTTGAGTGCGGTGTCGAGCATCGCGCCGGCATCGTCGTCGCCGATGGCGCCGACGGTGAACACCTCGGCCCCGAGTTTGGCAAGGGTGATGGCGGTGCCGCCGGCCGGGCCGGCCGCGGACATCCGCATGTTCTGCACGAGTACTGAGCCCTGACCATCGGGGATGGCGTCGACAGGCTGGGCGAGGACGTCGAGTACGTGAGCCCCGAAGGTGACGACTCTCATGCGTCGCTCCCGCCCCGGAAGGCTCGGTAGTGCCGCCGCGTGGCTGTCTCGAGCACCTCGACGACCTGTGCTTGATCGAGAACTGTTCCGCCGGGTGCTTGCAGATGAATGCGGGCGAGCCAATCGAGCAGTTCGATGCTGTCGCAGGCGGATTCGAGGGTGTTCCCGTATCCGACGGAACCATGGTTGCGCATGAGTGCAACAGTGCGGTCGGCCAGGGCGGCGACCACGCCGTCGCTGAGTTCCCGACTGCCGAACACCGCATACGGGGCCACGCGGATGGCTCCGCCGAGCATCGACTGCGTGTAGTGAACCACCGGCAGCTCGTCGGTCAGATTCGACACCGCGATCGATGCGACGGGGTGGGCGTGCACGACGGCCCGAGCTGACGTGGACTTGTAGACGTCGAGGTGGATGTGCAACTCCGAGGTCGGCACGTGCGGCGTCTCCTCCAGCACGGTGCCGTCGAGGTCGACGACGACGAGTTGGTCGGCGGTCACCGAGTCGAGGTAGCAGCCCGACGGGGTCATCACCACCGCGTCGTCGATGCGGATGGACAGGTTGCCCCCGGTGCCGAACGTCAGGCCCCGGGCAGCCAGTCGGTGGGCGGCCGCGACGATCGCCGCTCGTTCGTCTGTGAATCGCACGGTTAAGACCGTACTCGGTGGCGGCAGGTCACACGTCGATGCCGAATTCCTTGATCTTGCGGTAGATCGTCGCGCGGGAGATTCCCAGCGCGTTGGCGGCGGCGATCTTGTTGTGCCCGTTCTCCTCCAGGCTTCGCACGATCGCGTCCCGTTCCAGCGCCTCGATGCGGGTCAGGGTGTGGCGGCTGAGCGACCGGCAGGTCGGGGGCAGTTGTTTGACGGTGATGACGCCGCGACGTTGGTGGGTCACGACCTCCCGCAACATCTGTCGCAGCTCGGCGACGTTGCCCGGCCAGCTGTACTTGCTGAGCTGACGCATCGCCTCACCCGACACGGTGAGCTCCCGACCGCGCGTGAGTTGGCGGAGCAACGTCGGGACGAGATCCTGCAGATCTTCGATGCGATGCCGCAGCGGTGGTAGTTCGACGGTGTGCCCGAAGAATGGAAGCAGCGTCGCGCCCAATCCGGGGTCGGTGGCGTCAGAAGACATCGTGATCCCGACCATCCCGGTGTGTTCACGACCCGGCAGCAGATCGGCGATCGCGGCAGTCGTCTCGTCGTCGAGCTGGTCGACATCGCGCAGAACGACGCAGAAGTCGTCTCGTTCGAGTTCTGTCGCAAGGGTTTCCAGTGATTCGGGGTCGTCGAAGTCGCGTGGTCCGAAGTCGCGCGTCGACCCCTGCCGATAGAGTGCTGCGGCTGCACGCAGGATGGCCGCGCGACCCGAGCCGGGTTCGCCGGAGACCACGATCCACTCGCCGGACCGGGTATAGCGGGCAACGCGATCGCAGCACTGCCGCCACGATGAACTGCGGCCGACGACGCCCGGGAGTGGGGTCGGGGTGGTCCTTTCCACAGGTGACGCGGTCGGTGGATCGACCAGATGGACATGAAATACCGCCATCTCCGGGACGTCCTGATAGCCGTCGACGGGGGAGAGGCGCACCGTGCGGCCGCTCGGCAGCGTGTTGATGCTGCGTGAGGTCGTGCCGTCCATGGTGAGGTCGACAGCGTGCTCTAGCATCGAGACCTGATCGGCCGGGTCGATGCTGAGCCGCAGGCGCCGATTCATCAGGACCACGTCGGCGGCAATCGCGAGCACCATCATCTGCGGCGCCCGACGACACGTCGCGAGGTAGGCGGCGAGCAGTCGCGACTCGCGTTCGCTGGCCATCGACAGCATCTGATGTTCGATCTGCACGGTCGCCGACTTGGCGAGCGCCATCAGCAGTGACCCGCCCTCGTCGACCCAGCCGGTGAGGTCGAGCGCGCCGATCACGGCGCCGGTGATCGGGCTGCGGATGGGCACCCCGGCGCACGACAGTTGTGCCAGGCAGCCGGCGTAATGCTCGGCGCCGGTCACCAGGGTCGGCTGCCGGGATTCGAGAGCGGTGCCGATGCCGTTGGTGCCGGCGAACTCCTCGTTGTAGCTGTATCCGGGGGCCAGGCTCACGTCGTCCAGACGTGCCTGCAGGTTCCGCGACCGCGTGGTCCGCGACAGCACCACACCGTCGGGTGAGGTGAGGATGATGCTCACCGGTTCGGCCGACAGGTTCTCGGCGAGTTGATCGATGACGGGCCGTGCCGCTCTGGTGAGCACACCGTCGGGGTTGGGTTCACGCACGAACGGCAGTTCGAGACGATCGGCGTGCACGTTGAAGGAACGCGACCGCTTCCATGACGTGGAGATGCTCTCGCGGATGGCATCGTCGATGCCGTCGTCACTGAGAAATCGTTCGCGTGCTTTCGCAACGTAGATGGGCGATTGTGGTGCCTGGGCTGTGGGCTGAACTCTCACCGATCCGGTCGGACCTCCTCCTGCGGATGTGTCGTGGATCACATATTTCCAGTGTACCCACGCGGCTGTGTGGTGGGGGATGGGCCGGCGGCGATCAACGCCGCGAACATGATGTTCGGATCGCCGCCGACCCGGCTCGAGACGTCAGTAGATGTTGGACGGACGTACCATTCCTTCGGCGAGGTCGCCGAAGCCCGGTGCCGGGATGGCACCTGGATTGCCCATCACTTCTTCTACGACGGCCGTCTCCGTGGTGATCAGGAGCGCGGCGATCGAAGCAGCACTCTCCAGCGCCGCTCGCGTCACCTTGCACGGGTCTATGACGCCCTCGTCGAACATGTCGCCGTAGCCACCGGTGAGTGCGTTGAAGCCGTGTCCGAGGGGCAGTCCCGCGACCACCTTGACGACCTCCTCGCCGTCGAAGCCGGCGTTGGTGGCGATCCAGAACAGCGGCTCGGCGAGCGAGCGTCGCACGACGTCGATGCCCACGGCCTCGTCGCCGAGTGCCTCGAGAGGTTCGAGTGCTCGGTGGGCCTGTGCGAGCGCGGTGCCGCCACCGGAGACGATGCCCGCCTCCACTGCGGCCCGGGTCGCGGCGAGTGCATCCTCCACGCGCAGCATCCGCTCCTTGAGTTCGACGCTGGTGACACCGCCGACCCGGATCACGGCGACCCGGCCGGTCAGCCGGGCAATGCGCAGTTCCAGGCTGTCGCGATCGGCGTCGATGCGGGCCCGGTCCAACTGTGCTTCGAGCTGACTGACCCGGGCGTCGACGCGCGCCTGGTCGCCGTGGGCGCCGACGATGGTGGTCTCGTTCTCCGTGACCGTCACCCGGTCGCAGGTGCCGAGATGCTCGACGGAGACCTCGCTGAGTTCGAGGCCGGTGTCCTTGGCGATGACGTGACCGCCCAGTGCGACGGCGAGGTCCTCGAGTTCGGCGACCCGACGATGACCGAAACCGGGCGCGCGCACCACCACGGACTGCATGGTCTTGTGCATGTTGCCGCCGACGAGCAGCTGCAGCGCGGGACCGTCGACATCTTCGGCGAGGATCAGCAGCGGGCGATCGGCGCGCTTGGCCGACTCGATGGCCGGCATGACGTCGCGCACGTCGGTGATCTTCTTGTTGGTGAGCAGCACCACCGGGTTGTCGAGGACAGCTTCCATGCGATCGGGATTGGTGACCATGTAGCCGGAGATGTAGCCGTGGTCGAACTCGATCCCGTCGACGACGTCGACCGCGAGGCCGAGCACGTCGCTCTCTTCGGTGGTGATCACACCATTGCGGCCGACATGTTCGACGGCGGTCGCGATCACCTCGCCGATCACCTCGTCGTCACTGGCCGCAAGGCTGGCGATCCGCGCGAGGTCGTCGCGGCCCCCGATCTGCACTGCCTGCCCGGTGAGGGCCTCGGTGACCGCGCCGACGGCTCGTTCGATGCCGCGGCGGACCCGCATCGGGTTGGCGCCTTGTTCGACGGCACGCAACCCCTCCCGCACCATGGCCTGGGCGAGGACCGTGGCGGTGGTGGTGCCGTCACCGACCACCCCGTTGGTCTTCATCGCGACTTCCTTGACCAGCTGGGCACCCATGTTGGCGAACGGATCGCGCAACTGGATCTCCCGGGCGATGGTCACACCGTCGTTGGTTATCGTTGGCGGTCCGGTCAGCTTCTCCAGCACCGCATTTCGGCCCTTGGGCCCGAGTGTCACCTTGACGGCGTCCGCGAGGGCGTTGACGCCCCGCTCCAGTCGCAGCCGCGCTTCGGCGTTGTAGCGCAACTCTTTGGCCATGATCTCACCTTTTCTCTGTGTTGTGGGTTTTCTTCGCTCCCTGAGGTGCGAGGAGCGCTAGCGACGAGCCTCGAAGGGCTGGTGAGGTTGCGTCGCCGGCCCTTCGAGGCTCTCGGCTAGCGCCTCGAGCACCTCAGGGAGCGGGGGTCGGGTGTCGCTCGGGGTGAGCGGCGGTCGTTGTCAGGGAACGAGGATCGCGCGGCCCCGGACGCGTCCGGCGTCGAGGTCGTCGAGTGCCTGTTGGTAGTCGTCGAGGGCGTATTTCGTGGTGTGCAGCTTCACCTTTCCTTGGGCGGCCAGGGTCATCAGTTCGTTGAGGTCGTTGTAAGAGCCGACGAGGTTGCCGATGAAGTTGATCTCGGTGGAGATCACGTCGATGGTCGGGACGTCGATGTTCTCGCCGTAGCCGACCACGAAGTAGTTGCCGGCGCGGCGCAGCATCGCGATGCCCTCGGCGGTCGCGCCGCCTTCGCCGACGAAGTCCAGAACCGCCTCGGCGCCTTTGCCGTCGGTGAGGTCGAGGACCTGCTGGACGTGACTTCCGTCGGCGACGATGCCCTTGTGCGCACCGACTTCGACGGCGAGTTTCACCGCGTCCGGGTTGCGGTCGACCACCACGAGAGTGAGTCCCGAGATGGCGGCGAGAACCTGAATCCCGATGTGTCCCAATCCGCCTGCGCCGATGATGACGCACGTGTCGCCCGGTCGGGTCATCCGGTCGACCTTCGCCGCGGCGTGGTAGGCGGTCAGCCCGGCATCGGCAAGAGCCGCGACGTCGGCGGGTTCGAGGGAATCGTCGATCCGCACCACGCTGCGCGCGGTGGTCTTCAGAAAGTCGGCGTAGCCGCCGGCAGTGTCGATTCCCGGGAATTGGCTGTTCTCGCAATGCACGTCATCGCCGTCGCGGCAGGCACGACAGAGTCCGCAGGTGATCAGCGGGTGCAGGATCACCTTCTCGCCGACCGTCACATTGGTGACCGCATCGCCGATCGCCTCCACGACGCCGGCGTTCTCATGCCCGATCGTGTACGGCAGTGCGACGCCGCTCTTCTCGGCCCACTGCCCTTCCAGAATGTGCAGATCGGTGCGGCACACGCCGGCGCCGCCGATCTTCACGATCACGTCGAGCGGCCCGGTGATCTCGGGGTCGGGGACCTCGTTCAACTGGAGTTTGTCGTGGTAACCGACAACTTGGACTGCTCTCATGGCGTCTCCTCGCGCAGGTTGGTGATGATCGGTTCGCTGGTGCCGTCGCACTCGTCGTCGTCGGCGTAGCGGGTGGCCAGCAGGCCGCGGCAGAAGTGGGCGTTGCCCTCGATCGAGATGCGCACGGACCGCGCGAATCTCAGCCGCATGGGGACCTGCTCGTCGGGAATCGGATGCCCATGGTCGTCGACGAGGACCCGGCTGTTGGGGCACAGGGTGAGTCCGATGTCGGCGCGCCGGCGCAACAACGCCGACCGGTTGGGTCCCGGAGGCAGATCGCGGAGCAGCACGTGACCGACCTCGTCGACGGTCACCTCACCGTTGCGGATGATCTCGGTGAGCGAGCGTTCCATCGCGGCGACGTGAGCCTTGCGGGCGAATGTGCGTCGCAATTCGTCGAGTCCCTCGTCGGCCTCCGAGCCGAAGGTGCCCACATAGCCGGCCGCCGCCGCCAGTCCCGCGTTGATCTTGTCGCTGTCGTGGTGGTCATCGAGCAGCACATGTACCTCGCCGACGCCGTCGATCGCCTCGAGCGCGTCCTGTGCGTCGGATGCCATCAGGTAGGCGAAGTTGGGCGCGCAGAACGATGTTGGGAGCCGGAGGTGAACGGTCACCGACGTGTCATCGATCTCGATGGACCGAATGAACTTGAGGTCGGTGATCGGCTGGTCGAGTTCGGGATCGATGACCGTCGACAACGCCTGCTGCACAGCGGCACCGATGGCCAGTGAGGCCGGTGGCGCGGTGATGGTCATGCGTTGGCCGCCTCGGGTGCGCCGGTTGCCACCTCGGCGCCGGGGTCTGCTGCGTCGGTGGGAATCCGCAGTTCCTCAGGCACTTCGATGTGCGGATAGAGCGCCGCCGCGTTGAGGCCGAGGATCTTGCGCTTCTGGTCGGTGGTGATCGGGGCGTACTCCGTCATGTCCTCCGGAATCTGGAAGTCGACGAAGCGGTCGACGAGCCAGGTGGGGTTCCAGAGCGCGTAGTCGCTGGCGAAGAGGATCTTGTCCTCGCCGATCCAATACAGCAGCTCGCCGATGATCTGGGCGAAATACCTTGGCCGCGTGTGGATGAACGGAATCGCCACGGCCAGGCCTCCGTACACATTCGACTCCTGGGTGGCGATCCAGCAGAAGTCCTCGAGGCGCGGCAACCCGACGTGCTCGATGATGAAGTTCAGGTCGAGGTAGTCGGTGGCGACCTTGTCGACGTCGGCGACGTCGAACGCGTCGCGGTCCAGCGGCCGGATGGTCGGTCCCTTGTGGACGTGGATGTTCTTGATGCCCAGCTTGATACATTCCTCGAGGTACTTCCGTGACCACGGGTCGTCGAGCTTGTAACCCCGCGACTCGCCATGCCACTCGGCGGTATAGAGCTTGACGCCCTTGAGTTGCATCGAATCGGCGTCCTTGCGGAGTTGCTCGAGGCCGCTCTCGCCGTCACGTGGATCGTAGGCGTGGTTGTAGGTGAGCTTGCCGGGGTTGTCCTGGACGAGCTTCAATGAATCGTCGACCTGCGCAAAGCCGTTGACGTAGAAGTCGCGCAGGATGGTGGCCTGGAAAATCGCGTGATCGGCCGGCCCGTCCTCGAACAGGTCGTTCATGAGCCGGTCGGCTCCGTAGTAGCAGTAGGTGTCGTAGTCCCAGACCTCTTCCTCCGGACTGAGATTGCGGTGATAGTCGTAGAAGCAGTCGATGAACTGTTTGCCGTGGATGTTGCGCTGGTTGCTTTCTCGGCCGTCCCACAGGTGGACGTGGGCATCGACGATGAAGTACTTGTCGCCGTTCTTTTCGAACATCGGATCACTCGCTCTCTCGGAGGTGGGCTGTAACTGTGGGCTGAAAGATGGGCTGGGAGAACTGTGGTGGGAGCGGACTGGAATCACCGCCGGGGGTGCGCTGGGGACGCGCACCCCCGGCAGTGAGGATCAGCTGGACGCAGTCAGATCGAAGCCGATGAACTCGGCCGCGTCCTCGGGGCTGGCGAACAGGATCGTGCGGTCGTCGAGATGCACCATCCGTCCGTAGTGGGTGGAGCTGATCTCCTCGAAGATCGACCCGTCGAAGTCCTGGCCGAGGGCGTCGGTCAGTTCGTCGTAGTCGAAGGTGAGCCGGTTGACCCCGTCCACCCGGATCATCGAGGGGTACTCGGTGAGTTCGACACCGTCTTTGGCGCCCATCACATCTGCGACGACGCGTCCGATCGGGGTGTTCATGAGCGTGACGCCGCACATGTTGGAGAACTCGGTGTCGGTTCCGAACTGCATGGTGCTCACTGGTTCAACTCCTCGGGGATGTCGACGTCGATGGCGGCCAGCACATCGGCGAACTTGGTTTTCGCGGTCGCGAGACTCGATTGGAAGGTGACGGACTTGTCGGCCGGCTGCGACCAGATCGGCTGCAGCGCGTTTGCCGCCTCCAAGCACCTGGGCACCCATTCGGACATCCAGTCCGCGAACAACTTTCGGTTGTCGACGGCGTATTTCTCGTCGCGCGCGAGCATCTGGAACAGTGCCCGGGTGTAATTGAGGTCGCGGTCGTAGTCGTATTCGCCCGTGCCGACGATGGTCGGGGTGATGTAGTCGCCGTTGCGGGCGGCCACCTGCATGACCAACTCGGTGCGGAACAGCGCGCCGACGAGCTGTTCGAACACGATGTTGGTGGCGAACAACAGCTGTGCCCAGTCGCCGATGGCGGTGATGCGTTCCAGCGTCTCACGCACCGGCTGCCACTCCGGCGCCGACTGCCAGACCTCCTTGTGCGCCGATCCGTCGAACGCTTCCTCGGCCTCGGACAGGTCGAGGTTGAACAGCGCCAGATCCTGGGCGAACCGCAACTTGTGTGCCGCGTTGACGGCCACCGCGTTGTTGATCATGTTGGTCGGCGCAGAGCGCTGGATGGAGGTGAACACGTGCAGGCCCATGCCGCTCTCGGCGTGCATCCACGCACCGAGGTTGCGTTCGATGAACTTGAGCCAGGCCGAATTCCAGCCGTCGTAGGCGCGGGCGCGCTTTGCGTTCTGCAGGCACAGGTCGACCTGATGGACCACCGCGGAGTTGTTGCGGTAGATGGTCTGTTCCCACTCCTCGTTGGGGTCGAGGAAGTCGTGCCAGTTGCTGGACTTGGCTTCGGTCCATTCCTGCGGATACCCACCGGGGCCGTCGCCGAATCCGTAGATCCAGCCCTGGGTCAGGTGACGGTCGGGATCCGGCTGCACGTCGACGGTGACGTCTTCGTAGATCGTCGCGCGCTTACGGGCCGGGGTGTAGTAGCTGTACTTGCGGCTCTTGCTGCTCGGGAACTCACGGGCGCCGGCTTCGGCGTCGGTGAATTCGATTGACGGGAAACTACGTTCCCGCGGTTCGGCTGGTGCAGACATACCTGTCATTCCTGTCGTTCGGGCTGAGGTCTAGTCAAATGCCGGGCTGGTGAACTTGTCGTAGAAGATCTGATCCCGGGGGACCGAATGTTGTTCGGCGAGCGCGAGTGCCGCGTCGACCATGGGTGGGGGGCCGCAGAAATACACCTCCGTTCGGGCCAGGTCCGATTCGCCCGCGTCGACGATGTCGGTGACGTTGCCCTCGGCGACGGTGACGCCGCCGGGAGCCTGATCGGCCGATTCGGAGAGACAGGCGATGAACTCGAAGTTGTCGAGTTTCTCTCCGAGAGCGGCAATTTCGTCGAGATAGAACAGATCCGCGGCGGTACGTGCTCCGTAGTAGAAGTGCACCGTACGGTTGAGTCCCGTCTCGCTGATGTGACGGAGCAGCGAGAGCAGCGGTGCCATCCCGGCGCCACCCCCGATGCACACGATCGGGAGCACGTGTCCGTTGCGCAGACAGCACGACCCGTACGGGCCGTTGATCATGATCTCGTCGCCCACCGAGAGGCCGTCCTCGAGCATGCCGGCGAAGAGCCCGTTCGGGTACTTCTTGATGACGAACTCGAGGCGGTCGGGCGTGCTCGGTGTGGTCGCCAACGAGAACGACCGCTTCTCGTCGGTGCCGGGGATGAACAGGTCGACGTACTGGCCGGCCTTGAATTCGAGCGCTTCGGGTTCGACGACGTCGAGCTTCAGCGAGACGATGTCGCGGGTGAGCGGTTCGATGCCGGCCACCTTGGTACGCACGTCCTGGATGGGTGCGCCGCCGAGCAACTCGTCCTCGTCGAAGTTGAGCAGCTCGATCTCACAGTCGCTGTATGCGTAAGTGCGGCAAAGGAGTACGTATCCCTCGGCCTCCTCGGAGTCGTTGCACGCGAACGTCGAGTAGTCGTCCATCTGCACGTCACCGTCGAGCATGTACGACTTGCAAGCCGAACACCGACCCTCTCGGCAACCGTGCATCAGGTGGATGCCCTGCCGGAATGCGGCGTCGAGGATGGTCTCGTCCTCGCTGACCTCCATCTCGATGTCGACGGGTTCGAAGTTGATGCGGTGTGTGTCTGCCACTGGGTCGCCTTTCGGTGCTCAGTCGGGGCTGTGTGCGGGGTCGGGCCGGCAACGGTGGGCGACCTGCGAATGTCGTCCACCGTTGCCGGGCGGGGTCGTCAGACCGTGACGGCCCCGTTCTTGTTGGCGCGATACGCGGCGACGTGGGCCTCGCGTTCTTCGTCGGACATCTCGTTCAGCGCCACGTTGGGGCTGCCGAACTGGATGCCGCGCACGTCGTCGAGCGTCCACATCTTGTCCGGATCGAGATCCAGATGTGGCTGCGGGATCAGCGTCTTGCCGTCGTCACGCACGTACCCGAGGTTCGTGATGATGTCGGCCAGATCGCCGCCGTGATGCAGTGTCTCCCATTCGCGGAAGCCGGTGAGCCGCCCCATGTTCGGGGTCTCGCGGCCCTCGTACTCGCCACGGAAGGCCACCTTGTCGGTCCACGCGCAGGTCTCCGAGCAGTAGGTGCGCCACTGGCCGTCGACCTTGTCGACCACCATGTCCTCACGGATGAGGGCCGGCACCATGCAGGTCCAGCAGCGGTGCGGATACTCGTAGTCGACGTCCTCGAAGGCGATCGGCTTGTTCTTGCCCGGATACTTGAGGCGGTTGTAGTTCTCCCACCACTTGCCGAACTTGTTGTACCAACCGGGATACTTCTCCTCGAACCACTCGAAGTCCTTGTCGGTCATCGGGTCGATCCGCCAGTAGTTGACCGGCCAGCCGGTGGCGAAGAACCGGGCCACCTCGTGCACATAGTGCTTGTTGGTGATGCGGTTCCAGGCCTCTTCGACGAGGTCGTGCGGGATGGTCAGGCCGTACTTCTCCAGTGGCAGAAGGTAACTGCGGTAGTAGTCGTCGTAGATCCAGCGACGCCACATCTCGGCGTAGCTCTCCCGGTCCTTGCGGCGGTCCTTGGTGCCGTATTCGATGAAGGTGCCGATCGCGGCGTCGACCACGCAGTGGTTGTTCCACCACGCATAGCGCAGATCACGTTCCAGCAGTGGACGATTGCGCTCGTCGGCCAGTGCCATCAGGAGGATGGAGTAGCCGTTGGAGATGTGCCGAGACTCGTCGGACTGGACCGAGTGGAACACGGTGGGCAGCAGGTAGTCGCCGTTGGCGGCCGCTTCGTCGGGCATCGCGACGAACAGGGTGTTGGTGAAGGCGGTCTCGGCGACCACGGTCAGGTAGATGTTGGCGGCGGTGATGGCGTCGCCGGTGATGAATCCCTCGCCGAACTGCCGGCCGATGGTGCCCGCGTAGTTGTTGGCGAACGCCTTCTCGGTGATGTCGAAGCCGGCCGGGTCGATGTAGTTGTTCATGTACAGCTTCTTGAGGTTCATCTGGATCGTCGAATGACGAACCTCGTCGATCATCTGCACGGCCAGACCGTTGTGGATCTCCGGGTTGGGCACGGCGTCGATGGCCATCGGCATCGCGCGGGCCGCGGAGATCTCCGGGAACGGGATGATCGACAGGAACAGCTTCTGCCATTCGAGCCAGCGTTCCTGGACCTGGCGGAACATGTTGCCGCGAATCGCGCCGTCCATGGCGCCGTAGACGCGGTTGTCCTTCTCCTCCTCCATGGGGAAGTAGGACCGCATGATCTGCTTGAGCGGGTCCTTCTTCGGGGCCTTCTCAAACGTGTAGTCGGTGCCGAAGCGGGTCGCGGGAGTGGCGAAGGTGGGTTCCCAGGACAGTTCGGTGATCTTTGCATGTGCTTTGGTCAAGCTCTGCCTGCTCAATGTGCGCCTCCTCGTGAGAAGGCCGACGCGGTGCCGGCCTGCTGGGCTGGAGCGACTTTGATACAACCTTGTGATCTGCAACACATACGTCTCACTGTGAGACAACGGCCGATGTGAGATCGGTCAGCAGGGGTTCAGCAGCGCAAATGACCAGGTGGGAGGCTTTCAGTCGGCGCCGAGGGCGTTGTACGCGGCGGTCTCGAACTCGAGGTAGCGGCCCACTGAGATGGCGTCGGCGAAGGGGAGGATCTGGGTGGCCCAGTAGCCGCCGATCTTGTTGCGCCGGTCGATCCAGTAGTACAGATTCGCCAGCCCGGCCCACGCCAGTGCGCCCGCGGGGCGGCCGGTCGGCGCGTCCTCGTCGTTGATCATGAAGGTGTACGCCCAGGACTTGGGCATTCCCGGGAAGAACTCGGCGTCGTTGGAGAGGGCCGGGATGACGCCGGGCAGGGCGGTTACCTTGAGATCGCCGAGGTGATTGCGCTCGGCCATCTCGACGGTTTCGGGTTTCAGCACCTGCTCACCGGAGTCGGACATGCCGTCGTTGAGCCACATCCGCATGAACTTGAGGTAGTCGCCGACCGTCGAGTAGAGCCCGTGTCCACCCATGTGGACCTCGGGGTCGGCGGGCAGTGCCCACTTGTGGTTGGGCGAGAGCGAACCGTCTTCGCCGCGATGGTGCATCCGTGCGCGTCGACCGTCGGTGTCGGGGTACAGGTCGAACGACGTGTTGGACATGCCGAGCGGACTGAAGATCCGGTCGCTCATCACGGCGCCGAGCCGTTGTCCGCTGACCGCCTCGACAACCTGACCCGCCCAGTCGATGTTGCTGCCGTACTCCCATTTGGTTCCGGGGTCGAACAGTAGCGGCGTGCGCAACGCGGTCTTGGTCGCCTCGATGATGCTCGGCTGACCCTGTTCGGTGGCCAGCCGGTTGTAGGTCTCGTTGAAGAAGTCGTATCCAAAACCCGCGGTGTGGGTAAGCAGGTGGTGCGTGGTGATGTCGGACGCAGGCTTGCGCAGTCTCGGCGACCCGTCGTCGTCGAAGCCCTCGATGACCTGCAATTCGCCGATCGCGGGCACGTATTCGCGCGCGGGCGCTTGCAGATCCAGCTGACCGTCCTCGACGAGCTGCAGCGCCGCGGTGCCGGTGATGGCCTTGGTGGTGGAGAAGATGGCGAACACGGTGTCGTCGGTCATCGGCTGCTCGTCGTCGATGGCCCGGCGCCCGGACCGGCCGAGATAGATCGTCTCGGTGTCCGTGGTGACGCCCGCGACCACCCCGGGCACCCGATCGTCGCCCGTCGACGCGGCCTGCACCACCTCGTCGACTGCGGTGGAAACCTTCTTCGGATCGATGGTCGGGGTGCTCATGGCTCATCCTCCTTGATGGGCGACGGGTGTGTGGCTCACCCTAGGAGGCTGCCCGACACTCTGGGTCGAATCGGGGAACCTGTGTGCTGCAGCATCCAGATGGCCCGACTGGACACAGAGTGTCGCGTCACGCTGCGGGCATCAGGTGCAGGCTGACGAGCCACTCCCGGACCATCGCGACCAGCTTTCGCTGCTCGAGATCTCTCCACACCCAGCGGATCACCATGATCCCCATTCGTCGCAGTGCATCCTCGCCTTCTCCCGGATCACGACCTCGGCGGGGTCCTCGCCCGGCCGGAGCAGCTTCTTGTATTTCACTTTTCCATCGAACTCCCCGACGAGCTTTCCGTCCCAGTCGAAATCAGTGCGCGCAACCTCGTTGCCGTCGGCGTCGAAGAACTTGTATTGGAGTCGCGCGGGAGGGAGCCCGGCTTCGATCAGCTGCGCCCGACTCCAGGATTCGCCAGGGTTCTCAGCCGCCCCGTCTGCGTGGTGCAGTGCCCTGCGCGCCTGAGCAGTTCCTCGTCGACGATCGGTGAGCATTCTGGCCATCACCTCGCGGTCGGCCTTGGCTCGCAGAGCGGAATCGAAGATCGTCAACGCAGCCGCGAAGTCCTTTGCGGTGCAAGCGACTTCCACGGCGGTGCGTTCGATGCCGGTGACGCGCACACCGTCGACGGTCACGATGTCCTCATCGTCGTACTGCGCAACGTGACAGTGGTGTGTTGTCGTCCGGAAGCCCTTGCCGGTGCGCGCTGTCGTGTGAACGCGGCGAAGGTTTGGACGCAGCATCGGCAGTCCCAGAATCACCGCCGCGGATTGATGGGTGAGGGGTCGTTGAGGGTTGTCCTTTGCTGCGGCGAGCGCCCGGAGACGGTGGACCTCCTCAGGGTTGCGCTTCGCGGCCACTGCAAAGACTCCGCGAGTCACCCGGACGATCTCACCCTGGCGTAGCGACCTGCGCAGGTCGTCGTCGGTGAGGCCGGCCTCGAGAACTTTGGCTCGAAAGATCAGCCCTGAAGAATCTGCGGCGTAGATGGTCATAACAGTTGGACGCGGCCACGTCCGCTTCGGTTCCGTCCGAGAACACTCAGTGCCTTCTCGGACAACCTGGGTGCTGCAGCACACAGATTAGCCAACAAGACACAGGGTGTCAGGCGAGGAAGGTGCCGAGTCGCTCGACAGCCTTGGTGAGGTCCTCGGCCGACGCGGCGTAGGACAGGCGCACGTACCGTTCGGCGCCCGCGACGCCGAAATCCTTTCCGGGAGTAAGTGCTACGTGGGCTTCGGTGAGTGCGCGGTCGCAGAACTCGGACGACGTGAGGCCGGTGTTGCCGACGTCGATGTAGACGTAGAAGGCGCCGTCGGGCACCACCGGAACCTCGAGGCCGATACTGGCGAGGCCGTCGATGATGATCTGGCGCCGGTCGGCGAACTCGATGCGCCGACGTTCGGTGACCGCCAACGACTCCGGGGTGAAGCAACTCAGCGCAGCGAACTGGGCCGGCGTCGGCGGGCAGACGTAGAAGTTCTGGGCAAGACGTTCGATGACGTCGATCAGGGACTCGGGAACGATGCACCAGCCCAGGCGCCATCCGGTGAGCCCGAAATACTTGGAGAAACTGTTGACGACGATCGCGTCCTGGGTGCCCGCGGTACCTGCTGACAGCACCGACCGCGGCGGCCGGCCGTCGGGGCCCGGGTCGGACAGACCGAGATAGATCTCGTCGACGATGGTCCACCCGTCTCGCTCGGACACCAGATCGCACATCGCGACCAGTTCGTCGTAGGGCATCGACGTCCCGGTCGGGTTGGACGGCGTCGCCACCACTACACCGCGCGTCGTGTTCGTCCATGCCGCGTCGACGGCGTTGGTGGTCAGCTGGAAGCGGGTGGCCGGCGTGGTCGGGATGAGGGTGACGTCGGCGCCGAAACTCTCCGCGAACTGGCGGTTGCACGGATACGACGGATCGCCGATGAGGACACCGTCACCCGGATCGATGAGCGCCGCGCACGCCAACAGAAGCGCCGCCGACGCGCCGGAGGTGACCGCGACCCGATCCGCGGTCACCTCGGCCCGGAAATGGTGCGAGTAGAAGTCGGCGATCGCCTCGCGCAATTCGGGCAGACCGAGTGCGGGCGTGTACGCGAGAGGGCGGCCGTCTGTCAGCTCACGAGCTGCCTCGAGGAATGCCGGCGGTGCACCGAAGTCGGGTTCGCCGATGTTCAGCTTCACCACGTCGTGCCCTTGCGCGTCGATCGCGGCTGCCTTCTTCGCGAACTCCATCGCGTAGAACGGCGCCACCCGCTGGGCACGTCGCGAGATCCTCATGCCCTCATTGTGCTCGACAGCTCGACGGCGTCAGCTCTCCGGCACCCAGTTGAACGTGTCGGGATCGGGTCCGCGTCGTTTGTCCTTGTTCAGCCCCTCGATGGCGGCCACGTCCTCGGGCGACAGTTCGAAGTCGAACAGCGCGAAGTTCTCCTCGACGCGGGACCGTGTCACCGACTTGGGGAACACGATGTCGCCGCGCTGGATGTGCCAGCGCAAGGTCACCTGCGCCACCGAACGACCCTTCTCCGACGCGATCTTGCCGAGCACCGGATCGTCGAGGACGTCGCCCTGGGCGATCGGCGACCACGCCTCGGTCGCGATGCCGTGTTCGGAGTTGAACTCACGCAACGGGTTCTGGGACAGGTAGGGATGTACCTCGATCTGGTTGACGGCCGGCACGATGTCGGTCTCGTCGAAGAGGCGTTGCAGATGTGCCTGCTGGAAATTCGACACCCCGATCGCGCGGGCCTTGCCGTCGGCGTGGATCTTCTCCAGCGCACGCCACGTTTCGACGTAATCGCCAACGTCGGGCAGTGGCCAGTGGATCAGGAACAGATCGACGGCGTCGACACCCAGGTCGGCAAGGGTCTGATCGGTGGCGCGCAGAGCGTCGTCGTAGGCGTGGAAGCTGTTGTTGAGCTTGCTGGTGATGAACACCTCGTCACGAGGCAGTCCGGACTCGGCCACCGCCTGGCCGACTTCCTTTTCGTTGCCGTACATTTCGGCGGTGTCGATGTGCCGGTAGCCCACCTCGAATGCGGTCAGTGTTGCCGCTTTCGTGTCGGCCGGCGGGATCTGGAACACGCCGAAACCCAGCTGTGGGATCTCGACGCCATTGTTGAGAGTGATTGCGGGGGTAGCCATATCGCTCCTTTCGAGGGTTTACGGGATTAGGATGATCTTGCCGCGGGGGTGCGAGCCGCCGAGTTCGGTGAGGGCCTTGGCGGCGTCGGCCAGCGGGTAGGTCGAGGCGATCTCGGTGACCAGCTCGCCCGATGCGGCGGCCGCGATGAGTTCTGGAATGGCCTGTGCGCGATGGGCTTTGCTCTCGGCGGAGCTACCGTCGACGAGCTTGATGCCGTCGCCGCCACGACCGAACGCGGCAATGCTGACGATCTTGTCGGCCGAGTGCAAAGACAGCGAGGTGTCGATGGCCTCGTCGGTTCCGACGGCGTCGATGGTGCTGGTGATGACTCCGGGTGCGGCTGCGACCACCCGGTCGAGCAGGCCGGGACCGTAGGTCACCGGAATCGCGCCGAGTCCGCTGATGAAGCTCTGATTGGCCGATGATCCGGTGGCGATCACCGTCGCCCCGGCCTTGACGGCCAGCTGCACGACGACGGAGCCGACCGCTCCGGAACCGCCGTGCACCAACACGATGTCGCCTGCGCTGACGTTCGCCGTGGCGACGGCATCGGCCGCGGTCTCGCCGACCAGCAGCAGCCCGGCAGCCCGCTCGAAGTCGAGATCTGCCGGTTTGTCGTGGATCTTACTGTGGTCGGCGTTCAGTGCGGATGCATAGGCGCCGAGGACGGTGGTCGGCTCTCCGTACGCGGTCGCAACGATTCGTGTGGATGTGGTCATACCGGGTTCAAGGCCATCGCCTGGCGCGGATATTCCGACAGTCCGGAGTTTCCGCTCAGCGTGCGAACCATGTCTCCAGGCTGCCGGCGAGCGCCTTCTCGATGCGTAGGCGCGACGTCGCCGACAGGTCGTCGGGCAGTGCGTCCGGCGCGAACCAGGCCACCTCGGTGTTCTCGTCGTCGGCGGCATGCGGTTCACCCGAGCGGTGATAAGCCAGGAAACAGAGGTCGAGGTATTGCGTCTGGTCACCATTCGGATACGTGATGGTCGGTGTCACGTCGATACTGGTCAGCCGGACGACCTCGGCGGTCACGCCGGTCTCTTCGACGATCTCGCGCAGCACGGCGCGCGCCGGTTCCTCGCCGGGTTCGAGGACCCCCGACACCACGGCCCATTGCCCGGTGTCGACGCGATGGGTCAGCAAGATGCGATTGGTGTCGTCGAGCACGATCGCGCTGACGCCGGACAGCCACAGCGGACGCTGACCGACATGTTCACGCAACTCGCGGATGAACTCGGGTATCGGCACACGACCATTCTGCCTGTGACGATTCTGCTGCGACCCTCAGGGTGATCCCTGAACTCTCACCGAGATCGGCGCTGAGCAGGTGAAATCTGCCCGAACTCGCGCCACAGTGGAGTCATGACAACACCAACGCACACCAACAGCGGACTCACCTTCTGGAAGGTCCTGGGCATCATTGCGGTCGCCCTGCTCGCGCTCGCCATCATCGGGCCGCTGCTCAAGGGACTGTTCTGGATCGCCATCATCGCGCTCGCGATCTACGGCGGATTCATGCTCTTGCGGTCGTCGAAGAAGAACAACAACACCACGTACTGACTGCGGCGGGGCGTTAGCATGTGCCATGCCGACGGTGATCGCGACGATCAGTCTCAAGGGCGGCGTGGGCAAGACGACGCTCACCGCCGGCGTCGCCGAGTTTCTGGCCGGGGTCTTCGGTAAGCGGGTCCTGCTCGTCGATCTCGATGCGCAAACCAACCTGACGACGATGATGATCGGCGCCGAGGCCTGGCTCGAATGCAACCAGGATCGCCGCACGGTCGCGACCCTGTTCGCCGACGCACTCGACGGCACCACCGATTTCGACCTCGACCGTGCGATCGCACGTGACGTGTCCCCGGTCGCGGATGTCGACGGCATCGACCTGCTCCCGTCGTCGCTCGACCTCATCGAGCTGCAGGAGGAGTTGAGCGCACGCCGGGTGGCCGCCGACGACCATGCCGAAGCGATAGGCCTGTTACGAAAAGCGCTCGCGCCCATCGTTGATCGCTACGACCACATCCTCATCGACTGCCCGCCCAACGTCGGCCCGTTCAGTCTCAACGGTCTCGCCATGGCGGATGCGTACATCATCCCGACCATCCCGGATGTGTTGTCCACGTACGCGATTCCACATGTCCAGCGGCAGGTGGCCGACTTTGGTGCCGAGATCGGACGGTCCATCGTCGAACTCGGCGTGGTGATCTCGAAGTACCGCCCGTCGTCGGCGCTGCATCAAGAGACGGTCCGACGCCTGCGCCGGGACCCGACCATCCACAACGTCCTCCCCATCTACCTGCATGAGGCGAACGTGATCGGTGCCGCCGCCGAGTACGCACCGTGGCCGACGTTGCACGCGAAGTACGGCTATCACGGCCACTACGAGCAGTTCCGGGATCTCACTCGCGCAATCCTCGTCGAAGCCGACGGGAAACTTGGCTGACCCCAATCATTCTGCCGGACTCGCCGCGTCGGTGGCCGCCGAAGACTAGCGTTCTTGGGCATCACGCCGTCCGGCGCGACGATTCGTTCAGAACAGGAGCGTTGTCATGCGCAAAGTCCAGATCATTCCCGTCATCGGTGTCGTCGGCCTCGCCGTCACGCTGTCGGCCTGTGGGTCCGACGACGACGATTCGGCGTCGGTCGAGACCAACAACTCGGGCAGTGCCACGGTCACGGTGGGCGGCGAGTCGGTCGATGTCACCGGCAAGACCGTGGCGTGTGCCGAGCAGAACGGCAAAGTGGTGATCGGGATCGGTTCGGCCACCGGCACCGGAGCGATCGGCGCCACCGTGACCTCGGGTGACTCGCCGCAGGTCGAGACCGTCGGGATCGCGACCACCGACGGCGTCAACTACGGCTGGGTCAAGGGGACCGGTAAGAACGCCACCGCGACCAAGGACGGCAAGAACTACACGATCAGCGGCGAGGTCACGGGTGTCTCGCTGTCGAACCCGACTGCCGGCCCGCAGACCAAGCAGTTCGAGATGAAGGTCACCTGCCCCTGACGGACAGGGGTTCGTTGATCTGGGGTTCGTTGATCTGGGGTTCGTCGATCAGCTCGCTCGGCGCCTCCATCGATGCGTCGGCTGCGACGGCGGCGAGTTCGGCACCCAGCGATTCGGAACGTGTCTCGACTTCGGCTGTCTCCGTTGCGCTTTTGCGTCCACCGGTGAACAGCGACGCGATCGCGCCGATGATGCAGCACACGATGGCGAAGGTGAACGCCGAAGTCAGACCGTCGGCGAACGGATCGCTGATCAGGTGTGGGAAGAAGTCGAGGCCGGTCAGCGTGTGCTGGTTGGCCGCGGGCAGGCTCGAGATGTGGTCGCCGAGTAGTTCTTGCACCGGGTTGTAGCCGAGGAAGGCTGCGAACAGCACGGCCACCGCCGGTAGTCCGGCGATCTGGGCCGCCTGGTCGGCGGGTACGCCGTTCGCGGTCAGGCCGGAAGCCATCGTCGCAGGCAGGTGCGCCGACAGTCCGCTGATCATCAGGCTGAAGAAGAGCCCGATCGAGAGCACCATGGCCGCGTTCTGGAAGGTGGTCATCATGCCGGAGCCGGAGCCGCGGGCGTCGATGGGCAGGCTGTTCATCACCTCGGCCCGGTTGGGCGACGAGAAGAGTCCCATGCCGACGCCGTTGAGGAACAGGATCACCGCGAACACCCAGAACGAGAAGTTCACCGGCAACGCGATCAGCCCGGCGAAGGCCACCGCGGTGAGGAGCATGCCGGAAGTGGTGAACCACTTGGTGCCCAGGCGATCCGAGAGCGCACCCGACAGCGGAGCGGTGATCAGGAAGCCGATAGTCAAGGGCACCATGTAGATCGCCGACCACAGGGGAGTCTGTTCGAAGTTGTAGCCGTGCTGCGGCAGCCAGATGCCCTGCAACCAGATGATGAGGATGAACTGCAGGCCACCGCGACCGATCGACGCCATCAGGTTGGCGATGTTGCCGAAGGTGAAGGACCGATTCTGGAACAGGTGGAGGTTGAACAGTGGGCTCTCGACCTGGGTTTCGATGAAGACGAAGGCGATCAGGACGAGCGCGCCACCGATGAGGCAGCTCAGCACCATCGGGCTGGTCCAGCCCATGGCGTGTCCACCGTAGGGCTGGATGCCGTAGGTGATGCCGACGAGGACCGCGACCAGTCCGACCGCGAAAGTGATGTTGCCCCACCAGTCCATCCGGGCGCGCTTGCGAACTCCGGTGTCGCGCAGCTTGAGATACGCCCACACGGTGCCGACGATGCCGAAGGGAACCGAGACGAGGAAGATCAGGTGCCAGTGGATCGGTGCCAGGATGCCGCCGACGAGCAGACCCAGGAACGATCCGGCGATGGCCGCAACACCGTTGATACCCAACGCGAGTCCGCGTTGGCTTGGTGGGAAGGCATCGGTGAGGATCGCCGACGAGTTGGCCATCAGAAAGGCGCCGCCGATGCCTTGGACGATGCGCCAGAAGATCAGCCAGACAGCGGCCTGCGAGCCGTCGAACCAGGTGATGGCGAGGAAGATCGACGAGATCGTGAAGATCAGGAATCCGAGGTTGTACATCCTCGCGCGCCCGAACATGTCGCCGAGCCGGCCGAAGCTGACCACCAGGACGGCGGTGACGACGAGGAAGCCCATCATCATCCACAGCAGGTAGCTGGTGTTCTCGGGCAGCAGCGGGTTGAGATGGATACCGCGGAAGATGTCGGGGAGTGCGATCAGCACGATCGAGCTGTTGATCGTCGCGATGAGCATGCCCAACGTGGTGTTGGACAGGGCAATCCACTTGTAGCCGTCCGGCGTCGTGTCGTCGGGGGCCATGGTGGCGGGGGAGACGGTCGTCATGAGTGTCCTTTGTGACTGTCGAGAGGTCAGAGGGGGCTGGGGCGGTCGCAGATCTCGAGTGCGTCGGCGAGTGCCGCGAGGCCGCGATGGACCGCGTCGCGATCGGCGTCGTCGAGTTCCTCGAGTGCCTCGGCGAGCAATTGCGCCCGCCGCGACCGTGCATTCCGAATGAGTTCGATGCCGGCGGGTGTTGCCGTGAACAGGCGAGCGCGTGCGTCGTCGGGGTCGACGGTCCGCGCGACGTAGCCCTGTTCTTCGAGCGTTCCGACGATGCGCGACATCGTGGGGGCGGTCACAGACTCGCGTTGCGCGAGCGTCGACAGCCGGATCGGCGAGTGGTTGACGATGGTCCAGAGCGCAGCGGCCACGCCGGCACTCAGGCTGCCCTGGCCGCCTCGGGTCCGCAATGCACGGTTGATCTGGGTGAGCTGGTGGTACACGGTGCCCACGTCGCTGCCCACAGTCATTTGTTTCGCCACGCAACTATTATTAGTTGCTTAGTGCTAAGTAATCGAACCGTAAAGCGATCTTGTCGGGCGTACGGTGGGCGTAGGTCGGGACCCGCCCAAGCCAACTGGAGGAACAATGCTCGGATTGGGAATCATCGGCTGGATCATCATCGGCGGACTCGCCGGCTGGATCGCCAGCAAGATCATGAAGACCGACGCGCAGCAGGGGATACTGCTCAACATCGTGGTGGGCGTTGTCGGCGGTCTGCTCGGCGGCTTCTTGCTGAATCTCTTCGGAGTCGACGTCAAGGGCGGCGGCCTGATCTTCAGCTTCGTGACCTGTCTGGCAGGTGCCTGCATCCTGTTGTGGATCGTCGGACTGGTCCGGGGTCGGGGACGCAGCAGGGTTTGAGCTGACAGGGTCTGACAAACAGACAAGTCAACTGGGAGGTAATCACACGTGACTCGAATCGCCATCATCGGCGGCCACGGCAAGATCGCACTGCGTGCGGCGAAGATTCTGAGTGACCGGGGTGATGAGGTCACCTCGATCATCCGCAATCCCGCACAGGCCGACGACGTGTCCGCGACCGGGGCGACTCCGCTGGTCGCCGACATCGAGCAACTCGACACCGCGGGGATCGCGTCGGTCCTGGCCGGGCAGGACGCGGTGGTGTGGTCGGCGGGCGCCGGTGGAGGCGATCCATCGCGCACGTACGCGGTGGATCGTGATGCGGCCATCCGGTCGATGGATGCGGCGCCGGCCGCCGGCGTCAAGCGCTATGTGATGGTGTCGTACTTCGGGGCGGGCCCCGACCACGGAGTGCCGGAGGACAATTCGTTCTTCGCCTACGCCGACGCCAAGGCGGCGGCCGACACGCATCTGAAGTCGACGTCGCTGGACTGGACGATTCTCGGGCCCAGCAAACTCACCGACGAACCCGGCAGCGGCCGCATCTCGGTGGGCGGGGAACGCACGGCGGGCAGTGAGGTCAGCCGCGCCAATGTGGCACAGGTGATTGCGGAGGTGGTGAACGCACCCGCGACCACCCATCAGGTGATCGAGTTCGACGACGGCTCAACCCCGATCACCGATGCTCTCCCAACTGACTGAGATCCGTCTGGGTGAGATCGTCGGAGACGCCCATGTCCTGACCGATCCGTCGCAAACCGTCGGGTACTTCACCGACTGGACGGGACGGTATCGGGGATCGGCGGAGGCGGTGGTCCGGCCGCGAACGGTGCACGAGGTCGCCGACGTCGTCCGGTTGTGCGCCACCGAGGGTGTCGAGATCTGTGTTCAGGGCGGCAACACCGGGCTGGTCGGTGGTTCGGTTCCGCCCGGTGATCGGGGCGTCGGCGCGCGACCGGTCATCCTGCTCTCGACGGCACGCATGACCGACATCGACGACATCGACGAAGTGGGCCGATGCGTCGGGGTACAGGCCGGTGCCACCGTCGACGCGATCGACTCGACGGCGGCACGGTCGGGGTTGGCGTTTCCCATCGACCTGGCGGCACGCGAAACGGCCACCGCCGGAGGTGTTGTGGCGACGAATGCGGGTGGTATCCGGATGATCCGCCACGGCAACACGCGCGCCCAGGTGTTGGGTATCGAGGCCGTGCTCGCCGACGGCCGGATTCTGCGACGGTGGTCGTCGTTGGTGAAAGACAATGTGGGATACGATCTTCCGGGACTTCTCGCGGGCAGCGAGGGGACGCTCGCGTTGGTCACCGGGGTGCTGTTCCGGCTGGTGTCACCGGCCCGGCACACGACTGTTGCCGTTGCAGCGGTCAATCATGTGGAGGACGCGATCGGACTCATCGGTGCCACCGGGGCGCGTGGTCTCACGGTGGAGGCCGCCGAGATCATGACCGAGGCCGGGGTCGCGCTGGTCGCCGAGCACGGACATCGGCGTCCGGTCGCGTCGACGGCGTCGTTCTACGTGTTGATCGAGTTGTCGGGTCCCGGCGATGTGGAAGAGGCTGTTGCGGAGTTGCTCGACGAGGCGTCGGGCATCGTGGACGCCGTCCTCGAGCCGGGCCCCGCCCGTGCGCTGTGGGCGGTGCGGGAGAGCCACACCGAGACGATTGCGCGGGCCAGCACGACGCCGGTCGTGAAGCTCGACATCTCGGTGCCGATCCGGGCGCTGCCCGAAGCCTTCGCGGAGTTGACGGCGGTCGGCGAGATCGTCGAACATCCTTGTCGCCCAATCCTGTTCGGTCATGTGGGTGACGGGAACATCCACGTCAACCTGCTCGACGTGCCCGAGGGTGACGCCGAGGCGGTGACCGCGCGGGTGTTCGGCATCGTCGCTGCGAACGGCGGCAGTATCAGTGCCGAACACGGCATCGGCCGCGCCAAGGCCGCGTGGATTCACCTCGGCCGCAGCGACATCGACCGCTCGGTGATGCGGTCGATCAAGCAGGGCCTCGATCCGCAGGGACTGCTCAATCCCGGGGTGCTGTTCGGCTGATCCGAAGGTTCAGTAGTCGGCCTCTGAACTGGGCAAATGCGCTTGGGTCGTGCCGAAAAATCTAGGGGAAGAACTTCTTCCCCCAAATTCCAAGTCGTCCCCGCGAAAACTCGTGGGGAGGACTCCAAGGGTAGGGGAAGAAGTTCTTCCCCTACTTTTGGTGCCCGACCGGCACCAATGCGTCGCCGCCGCCGCCCGCTCCCTGAGCCGGTGGGGCTTCGAGGCTCACGTCGGCCGGTAGTAGGGGCACCGGCCGCATGTGTGGTTCAGGGCAACAGCGCATGACACAGCATGTCGGCCAGCCAGGTGGCGATGTCATCGGCGGTCCAGCCTCGATCACGCAGTAGCCAGCGCGGCTCGTTGGAATTCAGCACCCACAGGATGTCGGTGGCCTTCTCGACGTCGAGATCGGCTCGTAGCCAACCCTTCTCGTGCAACGTCTGCACCCACATCGCGCTCCCGTTGCGCCGTTCCTGATCGATAGTGTGGGCAAATGAGGAGAGCGCGGCGTCGGTGTCGCGTGCGCTCAGGACGACGCGGAGGAGGGGGTCGATGCGAGTTCCGATGCTTTGCGCGAGCTTTGCGTAGGCGAGGACCATCTCGTCGGGACTCGTCGCGTTGAAGACGGCGAGGGCCTCGGGTCGTTGTGCGAGCGGCACGTCCTCGTCGTCGCCCACGAGTGCGGTGTCGTAGACCGCCTTGAGTAGTCCGGCCTTGCCGGCGAAGGATTTGTAGATCGTCTCCTGCGACACCTGGGCTTCGTGTGCGACGTGCCGGATCGTGGTGCCGCCGAACCCGTTGTCGAGGAACGACGTTCGGGCGGCGGTGAGCACGCGTGCGCGTGTTGCGCGAGCCGCTTCGGTTCGCGAGCTGTTGTCGTAGGCCACATGTTCTCCTCGTCAAAGGGTTGTGCGAGATTTGGATACAGTTTACTGTAGTAATTAAATCCAGTTCACTGTATCGAAAGGTTTCATCATGTCCGCCACCCTGACTCATGCCGATCTCGCGCATCTCGCCGAACGTGCGATCCACGCCGTACTCTGGGGTTCGATCGCCGACCTCGCCGAGATCAACCACCCCGACGCCGTCAATCGCGAGGCGATCGCGGAACCGCCGGCGACCCGAGGGACCGGCCCGGTTGCGTTCTTCGCAACCGGGGAGTGGCTGCGCGCAGGATTCAGCGATCTCGCGTGGACCACCGAGAACTCGGTCGTCGAGGGCGATCTCGTCGTCATCCACGGCACCATGTCCGGGCGGCAGACCGGGGACTTCGTCGTCTGGACACCGGAGGGCACTGTCGAACGCGCCTTCGCGCCGACCGGTGCGTCATTCACCGTGCGGCAGGCTCACTTCCAGCGCGTCGTCGACGGTCTCGTCGTCGAGCACTGGGCTGTTCGAGATGACCAGGGAATGGCGATGCAACTCGGCTGGGTTCCGCCCAGTCCCTGGTTCCTCTGGCGCTGCTACCTGGCGACCAGGCGTGCCCGACGCGTCGCGCGGTCGGCGTCGGTCACTGGTGAGTGACCACCGGTGTGCGTCCGAGGGCATCGGCCACCTGCGCCGATTCGACCGGTTCGGAGAACATCGGGTAGTCGAAGCTGATCGCGTTGTCGTGCTCGGCCACCGATGTCGCCGCCGTGCAATCGGTCAGCGTGAGCACGCGGTAGCCGTTCTCGTAGCCGGTGCGCATCGTCGATTCGACACAGCAGTTGGTGAGGAATCCGCCCAGGATGATGGTGTCGATGCCCTTGCTGCGCAGGATGAAGTCCAGATTGGTGCTGGCGAAGGTGTCGAGGCCGCGCTTGCCCTCGACGAGGATGTCGCCGTCCGCGGGTGTGAGATCGTCGACGATCGCGGCTCCCCAGGTGCCCTTCACGAAAGCGTTGCCGTCGACGACGCCCTTGAGGATTCCGTACGGATGGCGCGTCAGTTCGCCATAGCCGGGGGCAAAGGTGATCGGAACGTGCATGATCGTGACACCCGCCGACCGGGCCCTGTCCACGAGGGAAACGGTGTTGGCGAGCATGCCGGTCTTGTCCATCACCTCGGCGACCGCGTCGTGCAGAACGCCGCCGTCGCTGGTGAATTCGTTCTGGTATTCGATGAGGACCAGGGCGGTGGTCGCGGGATTGAGCGTCAGTGAATCGGCCATGAATCCAGTGTGACCCAGATATCTCGACTCGATGGCAAGTCGCGCGGATCCACCGAAATCCTGAGACGATGCTGACGTGGATGAGCGGCTGATCGAACTGGCCCATCGTTGGGGCATTGCCACCGAATACGTCGGCTGGGACGAGCAGACGCATGACGTCAGCGAGCGGACCCTGGTGTCGACGCTTCGTGCTCTCGGCGTCGACGCCGAAAGCCCAACGGCGATCGAGGCCGCGCTGGTGGCGATCGATGAGCGGGAGTGGCGGGAGTTCCTGCCGCCGGTCGTCGTGGTCGTCGAGGGCGGCGGCACGTTCTGTGTGCATGTGCCGCATGGGGATCCGGTCCAGGTACACGTCACCACCGAGTCCGGTGAGCAACGAGTTCCCGAGCAACTCGACATCTGGGTGAATCCCCGCGAGATCGACGGCGCACTCGTCGGCCGCGCGACCTTTGCGGTGCCCGGCGATCTCGAGCCGGGATATCACCGGATCAAGGCACTCAATCCGAGCAGCACCGAGGCTGCGAGCTGCTCGCTCATCGTGACGCCGCGCCGCCTCGCCACCGCCGACCGACTGCTCGGCCATCAGCGATGGGGTCTCGCGGTGCAGCTGTACTCGGTGCGGTCGGCGAGTTCGTGGGGTGTCGGAGACTTCGCCGATCTCGCCGGCATCTGCGAGGTCGCGGCCAGCAGCTACGGTGCCGACTTCGTTCAGGTCAACCCATTGCATGCCGCGCAGCCGCAGCCGCCGCTGGAGAACTCGCCGTACCTGCCGACCACTCGCCGGTTCGTCAATCCGCTCTACATCCGCGTCACCGACATCCCGGAGATCGCGGGGCTCCGGAAGAAGCATCGGAGGTGGATCGCGGAGCTCGAACGGGCGTTCTTCGCCGAGGATCTCTCGGCCGACAAGATCAAACGCGACAAGTCCTACCGCGCCAAGATGGAAGCGCTCGAACTCATCTACGCAGTGCCGCTCGGCGGGCGCAGGCGGGCCGCGTTCCGCGCGTTCCGGGAACGGGAGGGCAAGGGGCTCAAGCGGTTCGCTACTTGGTGCGCGTTTGCCGAGCGCTATCCCGAGGACAATCCTCGGTGGCGCAAACAGTTGCGCGACAAGGAATATGTGAAGGCGAAGCGCGAAAAGCTCAAGCGCCGCATTGATTTCTACATGTGGCTGCAGTGGATCTGCGACGACCAGCTCGCGGCCGCGCAACACGCCGCGATCTCGTCGGGGATGAGTATCGGGGTGGTCGCCGACCTCGCCGTCGGGGTCGCACGCCACAGCGCCGACGCCTGGATGCTCGGCGACGTGCTGGCCACTGGCGCGACGGTCGGGGCTCCGCCCGACGGATTCAATCAGCAGGGCCAGGGGTGGGATCAGCCGCCGTGGCATCCGCGGCGGCTCGCCGAGGCGGGCTACGAACCGTATCGAGACATGCTGCGGACCGTGTTGCGCCATGCCGGCGGACTGCGCGTCGACCACATCTTGGGCCTGTTCCGGCTGTGGTGGATTCCCGACGGTGATCGGCCGTCGGCGGGCACCTATGTGCACTACGACCACGACGCACTGATCGGCATCCTCGCGCTCGAGGCGCAGCGTGCCGACGCCGTCGTCATCGGTGAGGACCTCGGCGTGTTCGAGCGTTCGGTGCAGGAGACGCTGGCCGAGCGGGGCGTCCTGGGCACATCGATCCTGTGGTTCGAGCACGGGCCGTACGCCCCGATTCCGCCGGAGGAGTACCGGGAACTGTGCCTGACGTCGGTCACCACTCACGACCTCCCGCCCACGGCGGGTTATCTCGCCGGCGATCACATCGAATTACGTTCTCGGCTGGGCCTTCTGGAGACGGACGAGGAATCCGAACGCGTGCGGGACGAGCGTGACCGCACTGCGATTCTCGAGCTGGCGCGTGCGCGCGGGTTGCTCGATCCGGCAGTTCCCGTCACCGATCCGGCAACCATCAATGCGCTCTACGCGCTGATTGCCGCGAGCCCGTCGGTGCTGTTGTCGGTCGCACTGGTGGATGCCGTGGGGGAGAGACGGATTCAGAATCAACCGGGTACCGATGCCACGCAGTACCCCAACTGGTGCATTCCGCTCGCCGACGACGAGGGCAAGGTTGTCCTGGTGGAAGACCTCATCAGCAATTCGCGGTTCCGTTCGTTGGTGACCGCTTTGGAGAAGGCCGGCGTCGGACGCTGACGGTGCGTCGTTACCGGCGCCGGAACTCGACGACGGTCAAAGCCAGCGCGACGAGTGCGAGAACCGCGACACCGATGTTGAACACCACGCCGACGCTGCGCAGACCCCAGTGGGCGGCGGCGATGCCCTGGCCGACGATGGGAATCGAGATGGCGACATAGGCGACAACGAAGTACGTGGACGTCACCTCGGCCCGACGATGGACCGGGCTCGCGGCGACCACCGCGGCCAGACCCTTGCTGAACGACAACCCCTGCCCGATGCCGCACACGATCGCGCCGAGGACGAGCAGTGTCATCGACGCGGCGAGGAGACCGCCGACCATGACTCCCATGCCGACCACCAGCGTCGCGCACCCGGCGACGAGCGCCGACTCGGTGGGGATGCCGCGTCCGACGATCTGGGTGAGCGCCGACGACAAGAACAACAGCGCGACCACACCGCCGGCCACCGCGTGACTGTCGATGCCGATGATGTGCGAGATGAACGAGGGCGTCACACCGGTGAAGGTGCCCATGACCGCGAAACCGGCGAAGGCCGCGATCGCCGCGCGGGTGAACACCGTGCGGACCTCTGCTGGGACCGACAACCGTTGCACCGACAGCCGAGCACCCGGGCGCACGACGACCGGTTCGGGGATGAACCACACTCCGACGAAGGCGACCGCAAGCAGCGCCAGATCGAGCAGGAACGGCGTCCGCAGCGGCGCCGGACCCCATTCGGCGAGCACGCCGGCCACCACCGGACCCAGCCCGAGGCCACCGATATTGGCCGCGGTCGCAACCGCGGGCGCTCGTTGCTGCCACGACGGCGGGGCGAGTTCGATGACTGCTGCGGTCGCGGTGCCGGTGAAGATGCCGGCCGACAGGCCCGACAGCACCCGCCCGAGGATCAACTGCCACTCCGGTCCGGCGGTCAGGAAGACCACCGCACTTGCCGCGGACAGCAGGGCGCCGGCGATGAGCAGCGGCCGACGTCCGACGACGTCGGACCACCGTCCGAATCCGATGAGCGCGGCGATGACTCCGGCGGCGTAGACCGCGAAGATGACCGTCGTGGTGGTGACGCCGAAACCCATCTCGCCGGCGTAGATCGCGTACAGCGGGGTCGGCAGGGTGGTGCCGAGCATGACCACCGCGAACGCGTAGACCGCGGAGAAGAAGGCCAGCCCTCCGGAGGTGTGCATGCTCATGTCCAAGCCCCGGACGCCATGTTGTATTCCAGGCCTCGTCGTATTCCGGATGTCCGATATCGTCGGGGCTTATGACCGACACCGCCCCGAGGGTCCTGGCGACCACGTCGCGAATGCCGTTCGCCGTCGACGAGATTCACAAGCTCGGCGAGACAGGTCGGGACGTCACCGCGGCCGACACCTTCGCTGCGTCCCCGGGCAGCCACTCGCGCGGTGCGAGCCGACATGTGGTGGTCCCGGCGCCCACCCAGCGGACCGCGGAGTTCATCGCGGCGGTCATGGAGGTGATCCGACGCGAACGCATCACGTGGCTGCTGCCGATGTTCGAGGAGGTGTTCTACCTCGCGCGGCATCGTGACCTGCTGCGCGACGCGGGCGGCGAGCACCTCGAACTGTTCTTCCCCGACTTCGACACCTTGGCCAAGGTGCACGACAAGGTGGCGTTCACCCGGTTCTGCCGGGAGTTGGGGTTGTCGGCGGCCGAATCCGCGACGGCGACGACGCGTGACGAACTGCGCGCCGCCACCCAGATGTGGCCGCACTGGTTCGCGCGGGCGGCTTACGGCCGCGGCGGCCTCGACGTGCTCACCAACACCGGACCGCTGGCGGGTGAGTCGTCGATCGACGAGGTCACACCCACGCCCGACGAGCCATGGCTGGCGCAGGAGTACCTGAAGGGCGTCGACCGCTGCAGTTGGAGCGTTGTGCACCACGGCGAAGTGGTCTTGCATTCCTGCTACGAACACCCGCTGACCATCGATGACCGCGGCGGCATCGTCTTCGAGTCCGTCGACTCGCCGGAATCGCTCGCCGCAGCGCAGACAATCGCCCGCGAGCTGAACTGGCACGGCCAGCTCAGCTTCGACTACCTCGTCACCGACGACGGCGTCCACCACATGGTCGAGTGCAATCCGCGTCCGACGGCGGGCTGCACGCTGGCGACATCCGAGGAGTTCGACACCGCGCTGTTCGCACCCAGCGGCCTGGTCGTGGTGCCCGCCGGGCGGAAGAAGATGATCAAGGCCGCGGTCCTGCGTGACGCCCTCAAACACCCTTCGCATCTACGACGAAACCTGGCCGCCGCCAAGGGCGCGAGCGGCGTGTACGACCAGGCCAAGGACCATATGCCGCTGATCTATTCCGCGTTGTCGTTGCAGCACATCCTCGCCTATCGCAAGGTGTTGGGCATCGACCGCAACAAGCGCGAAGAACTCGTCGCCACACAGTTCTTCGACGTGCTGTGGGACGGTTCGCCGATCCCGTGACCGACGGGGTGGCCGAGGTGCCCTCTGGTCCGAATCCGTGACATGGGTTACTGTGTCGTCGAGTAACGGATAGTCGATCAGGAGGACTGCGATGCCTGGCCAGCCGGATCATGACGCGATCATCGTCGGCGCCGGTTTCGGCGGAATCGGCGCGGGCATAGCGCTCAAACGCGAGGGTCTCGACAACCTGGCGATCCTCGAGCGCGAGGACGATCTCGGTGGAACGTGGCACGTCAATCACTACCCCGGACTGGCCGTCGACATCGCGTCGGTGACGTACTCGTTCTCCTTCGAACCGAACCCGGACTGGTCGCGCCTGTTCGCTCCCGGCGCCGAGCTCAAGCAGTACGCCCACCACGTCGCCGACAAGTACGACCTCAAGCGGCACATGGAATTCGGCACCACGGTGACCACCGCACACTGGGACGACGCCGAACACCTGTGGCGGGTCTCGACCGACAGCGGTCCGACGCGTACCGCCCGCTATCTCGTGACCGCGACCGGGTTCCTGTCCCAGCCCTACACCCCCGACTTCCCGGGAATCGGCAGCTTCGCCGGACGCATCATCCACACCACCGCGTGGGAGGACGGCCACGACTTCACCGGCGAACGTGCCGCGGTCATCGGCACTGGTGCGACGGCCGTCCAGCTGATCCCCGAGATCGCCCGAACGGCAACCGAACTCACCGTCTTCCAGCGTACGCCGATCTGGGTGGTACCCAAGGTCGACTTCGCGATCCCACCCGCCGTTCGCTCCCTGTTCCGTCGGATACCGTTGACGCAGAAGACGGCTCGCATGGTCAACACCTCCCTGTTGGAGGCGCTGATGGTGTTCGGTGTGCTGCATTTCAAGCAGGCCAAGCTCGGAAACAGATTCGCCGCACTGCTCGGCAAGGCGCACCTTCGCGCGCAGGTGCGCGACCCGGACCTACGACGAAGGCTCACCCCCGACTACGACTTCGGTTGCAAGCGACCGACGTTCTCCAACACCTACTTCGCGTCGTTCAACAAGCCGAACGTGGCATTGCAGACCGAGTCGATCGTCCGCGTCGAGCCCGACGGCATCGTCACCGCCGAAGGCAAGAAGACCACGATCGACACCCTGGTGCTCGCGACCGGATTCAACCTCTGGGACGTCAACTTCCCCGCTTTCGAGATAGTCGGGCGTGAGGACCGCAATCTGGGACAGTGGTGGCGGGACAACCGCTTTCAGGCCTACGAGGGCATCACCGTACCGAAGTTCCCGAACTTCTTGTCCCTCAACAGTCCCTACTCCTACAGCGGGCTCTCGTACTTCACCACCATCGAAGGGCAGATGCGCCACATCAAGCGGCTCTTCGGTGAACTGCGGCGTCGTGGCACGGACACCTTCGAGGTCACCGAAGCTGCCAACACCGAATTCCTCGACGCGATGACCGACAACCTGCAGTCGTCGGTGTTCTACAGCGGGAACTGCGCGACCTCACGCAGCTACTACTTCAACCAGCACGGCGAGGCGACGCTGCTTCGGCCCACCTCGACTCTGCGCACCCTGCGCGACATGGAGCGATTCCCGCTGAGCGCCTACGAGTATCGGTAAAATCTGGTTCATGCGCGCATGGGCGGTCACCACACCGGGTCCGATCGAGACCGGACCGATCGAGTTGCGTGAGAAACCGGATCCGATCGCACGGGAAGGCGAGCTGCTGGTCCGCGTGCGCGCATGCGGCGTCTGCCGGACAGATCTGCACGTCACCGAGGGCGACCTGCCGGTGCACCGTCCATCGGTGACGCCCGGTCACGAGATCGTCGGCGAGGTGGTCGGTCTCGGCGACGGCGTGACGGATTTCCGGATCGGTGAACGAGTGGGCGTGGCCTGGCTGCACAGCACTGACGGTGTGTGCGCCTATTGCCGACGCGGGTCCGAGAATCTCTGTCCCGCTTCGCGATACACCGGGTGGGACACGGATGGCGGTTATGCTGAACTCGCCACCGTGCCGGCGGAATTCGCCTACCGACTGCCCGACGACATCGACGACGTGGAGATCGCGCCGCTGCTGTGCGCGGGCATCATCGGGTATCGCGCGTTGCTGCGGACCGGGCTGCTCGACGACGGAAATGCCGATCGGGCAGTGCGCCGGCTGGGGATGTACGGCTTCGGTGGCAGCGCCCATCTGTGTGCGCAACTCGCGATCGCACTGGGGATCGAGGTGCATGTGTTCACGCGCGGCGACAAGTCGCAGCAACTCGCCCGCGACCTCGGGGCGGCATCGGTGGGGGAGACCTACGACGATCCACCCACTCCGTTGGACGCCGCGATCACGTTCGCGCCGGTCGGCGAGATCGTGCCGACCGCCATGCGTGGCCTCGACAGGGGTGGCGTCCTCTCCATCGCGGGCATTCATCTGAGCGATATCCCGACGCTGAACTACGAGCGGGAGTTGTTCTACGAGAAGGAAATACGGTCGGTGACTGCGAACACGCGCCACGACGGCACGGAATTTCTGGTGCTCGCCGCCCGACACGGCGTCCGGGCGACGACGCATCCGTATCCGATGAGTTCGGCCCTGCAGGCGCTGATCGACCTCAAGGCCGGGGCGTTCGACGGCGCAGCGGTGCTGGTGCCCGACTGATCGTCAACGCGCAGTCATCAAGGCCGCTGCCCGCTGCAGGTCGGCCCGCAGCGCGGTGGGGGCCAACGCGTTCAGGCCGATCAGCACGGGTGTGAAGAGTCCGGGAACGGTGAGCGTGGCCCGGGCCCGCACCTGGCATCCGTCGTCGTGGGGCCCGATATCCAGGCGGAGTCGGGCATCGACGACATGCCAGTTCCCGATTTCGACCCAATACCGTTGGGGCACACAGTCGATCACCTCGAGCCGCGGAGCGATACCGGGCACCGTCGTCACGTCGACCCAGCTGGTGCCGACGTCCCCGGGCCGGTCGCCCACCGATCGGAGGTCGGTGATCCGACGCAGACTGGATTGCCATTCGGGGCGTCGGACCGGGTCGGTCAGGTAGTCGAAGGTCGCGGCAGCCGAAGCCGGGAATTCGACGACGGTATCGGCGATCTGTCTGCTGCCCATGGGAGCCTTTCGATGTCGTGGTGTTCGACTGACACACAGAACTACCATCTACACACGGGATCCCCTGTGTAGATGGTGGTTCTGTGTGTGCATCACACGGGCTCGAGCAGTTCGGGTCCGTTGTTGGCAACCCGGTTCACGAGCGGTGCAACCTCGCGGATCTCGATGGCCGCCGCGATGTCGGCCGCGGGCGGCGCGAACAGTTCCGACGGGGCCCGGTGATCCGGATCGAGCCAGGCGTCCCACTGGTCGAAAGGCATGATCAGCGGCATCCGATCGTGCACGTCGGTCAGCTTGCCCACCGCGTCGGTGGTGAGAATGGAGCAGCTCAGGAGTGGTGACGAGTCCTCGGCGTCGTCCTTGGGGTGCCACACCGACCACAGTCCGGCCATGAACAACCTGGTTCCGTCGGTCGGTGACATGAAGTACGGGATCTTGGTCGGCTTGCCCTTGTCGTCGGCCGGTCCCTTCTTCCACTCGTACCAACCGTCCATCGGAACCAGGCACCGTTTGGACCGTACCGACGAGCGGAACGAGCTCTTCTCACCCGCGGTCTCGGCTCGCGCGTTGAACAGCAGCGGTCCCTTGCCGACCTCCTTGGCCCACGGCGGTACGAGTCCCCACCGCATGGCCCGCACCCGCAGTTTCGCGTCATCCTCGGGCTCGTCGTGATCGTGGCGTTTGACCACGGTCATCACCGTCGTCGTCGGCGCGACGTTGTAGTTCGGGCCGGGGGGCCGTGGCGCGGTGTCGAGGTCGGTGGTGTCGGGAGACTCGACCTCGTTGACCGCATCGATCTCCGCAGCCAGCTTCGCCGGGTCGGTGGTCACCGCATAACGTCCGCACATGTCATCCATGCTGCCTGAACGCTCCGACAAACTCAGGACACGACGTCGGCCGTCACCGCGCCGGTGATCGTCACCAGGTCGGCGGGTGCGAGTTCGATCTCGAGGCCGCGTTTGCCCGCGCTGCACAGCACGCGCGAGTGATCCAGTGCCGAGATGTCGATCACGGTGGGCAACGCGCTGCGCTGCCCGACCGGCGACACCCCACCCAGGACATACCCCGTGGTCCTGGTCACGTCGCGTTCGGTGGCCATCGCCGCTTTGGCGCCGCCGAGCGCGGCGGCCGCGGCCTTGAGCGACAGGCGCCGTGGGACGGGGATGACCGCCACGGCCAGGTGATTGCGGGCACCGCTGCCCGACACCTCGATGACCAGTGTCTTCAGAATCTGCTCGGCGTCGACGCCGACCAACTCGGCCAGCGCCGACACCGCCTCGGCGCCGTAGGCGTCGGTGCGTGGATCGTGCGCGTAGCGATGGACGGTGTGGTCGATGCCGGCCCGGGTGAGTGCGGTGATCGCGGGAGTGGACGCCATGACGGAACAATTGCCCGATTCGCGATGTTGTGCAAGAGCGACGACGCAAGTGGCGAAGGAGGGTGATCCGACGATGACAGCATCGGTGATGAACGATCCGGCGGTCGGGACATCGATCCCACCCGTGGTGATTCGTGCGCTGGATGCGCCTGTGGACCCGACGCGACACCGGGTGGAATCCACACCGGTAAACTGGGCCGAGCGTGTCCCCCTGCATTCCATCACCGAAGGGATCGTAGTGGCCGAGTCCCAGTCGACCGATCGTGCTGAAACAAGCGCGGCGCCGCGGCGCGCCGACCCCAACGAGACACCCGAGCAGCTCACCGAGCGCTTCGAGCGCGACGCGCTGCCGCTGCTCGACCAGATGTACGGCGCAGCTCTGCGCATGACGCGCAATCCGGCCGACGCCGAGGACCTCGTTCAGGAGACCTACGTGAAGGCGTTCACCGCGTTCGCGTCGTTCCGTGAGGGCACCAATCTGAAGGCGTGGCTCTACCGGATCCTCACCAACACCTACATCAACGGTTACCGCAAGAAGCAGCGTCAACCTGCGCAGTATCCGACCGACGAGATCACCGACTGGCAGCTGGCCGCGACAGCGGAGCACACCTCGACGGGTTTGCGTTCGGCAGAGATAGAAGCACTCGACGCGCTGCCCGACGACGAGATCAAGGCCGCGCTGCAAGAACTTCCGGAGGAATTCCGGATGGCGGTCTACTACGCGGACGTGGAAGGTCTGCCGTACAAGGAGATCGCCGAGATCATGGACACACCCATCGGCACCGTGATGTCGCGTCTGCACCGTGGGCGTCGTCAGCTGCGTGAACTGCTCGGCGACGTTGCGCGTGAACGCGGTTTCAACCGGTCGAGTCGCAGTGGCGAATCGACCGAGGTATCGGATGCGGGGGTGGCGCGATGAGCGGCGACCGTGATCCTCAGCAGATCCGCGACGCGGCCGACGCCGAATTCGTCGACCTCGACTGCTCGGCGGTGATCGCCGACGTGTGGCTGTTGCTGGACAACGAATGCGACCCCGGCGCACGCGCTCGGCTTCAGGATCATCTCGATGCCTGCCCGGCCTGCCTGGCGCACTACGGCATCGAACAGCAGCTCAAGGCGCTCATCAACCGCAAATGCGGTGGCGAACAGGCACCCTCGGGACTCCGCGAACGACTCCGCGTGGAGATCCGTAAGACCGTCATCGTGCACGAGACCACCGTGCGGACCGACGAACTCGGCGACGCCGACCGCTGACCCAGTACTGACACGACAACGCCCGGGTGGCCGACGCCGTGCTGGCGTTGTGACCGGTCCCGGGCGGGTCCTGACTCGCTGAGCCCCCACACAAGGGGAGAGACTCAGGAGTTGGGGCGCTTGCCGTGGTTGGCGGCGCTCTTCTTACGAGCGCGCTTCTTGCGTCCGCGCTTTCCCATGACGCATCTCCTTCAGTACTGAATAGCGGGCACACCATTGTTTCACGACGGTGGGCGCCGACCCCAATCGGTCTGCGTGTGGGCTAGTTTGAGTGCATGGCAGAAGACGTCGTTGCAGAGATCGTCGCGACCGTGCTCGAGGTCAAGGCCGTGCCCGGCCAGCAGATCGACGTCGGCGACGAATTGATCCTGCTGGAGTCGATGAAGATGGAGATCCCGGTCCTCGCCGAGGAAGCCGGAACCCTGGCCGACGTCAAGGTCAAGGTGGGCGACGTGATCCAGGCGGGCGACATCATCGCCGTCTACGAACAGTCGTAACCCACCTCAGTTCGCCGGCGCCAGATGTCGACACTTGCCGATCTGCTCGCCGAGCACACCACCCTCGCCGACACCGCTGCCGCACACCTGCAGCGGCTGGTGGCCGAGTGGCAGTTGCTCGCCGACCTCTCCTTCGCCGACTTCCTACTGTCGGTGCGCACCGAATCGGGTGACATCGTCACCGTCGCCCAGTGCCGCCCCAACACGGCGTCGACCGTGTTTCCGAGCGACGAAGTGGGCCGCGTCATCGACCCGTCGGTCAACCCGCAGGTTCCGCGCGCCTTCGTCGAGGCACGGATACTGCGCGACGAGGACCCAGCCTGGTTCGGTGCCATGGCAATTCGTCGCGAGGCGGTCCCGGTGGAGTTCGACGGATCGGTCATCGCCGTGCTCACCCGGGCCGTCGACCTGACCCACCCTCGGTTGCCGTCGCCGCTGGAACTGGCGTACCAGGATTGCGCCAACGATCTCTGTCAGATGGTGGCCGACGGCACCTTTCCGGTAGAGGAGGGCAATCCGCGCGGATTGTCGACACCCCGCGCGGGCGACGGGTTCATCCGGCTCGACGAGAGCGGCCTGGTCACCTACACCAGCCCGAATGCGTTGTCGGCCTTCCATCGGATGGGGTGGACAGCCGAACTTCACCACGCGCGGCTCTCGGAAGTGGTCACCGAACTGCTCACCGACGCGTTCGAGGCGGCCGATGTGGCGTCGATGATCGACGTCGCCGCCGGCGCTGCGCTCCCACCGACGGTGCCCTACCGCGATATCGGGATGCGGGTGGAGGCCGACGCGCGACGGGCGACCGTCCTCATCCGAGCGGTGCCGCTACGACCGCGGGGCGAGGTGGCCGGCGCGGTGGTGCTGATCCGCGACGTCACCGAGGTGAAGCGGCGAGATCGGGCGTTGATCAGCAAGGACGCGACGATCCGGGAGATCCATCACCGCGTCAAGAACAACCTGCAATCGGTGTCGGCGCTGCTTCGGCTGCAAGCTCGCCGGACCGCCAACGAGGATGCCCGGTTGGCACTCACCGAGGCGGTACGACGAGTGGCGTCGATCGCGCTGGTGCACGAACTGCTGTCCGGCAGTGTCGACGAGGAGGTCGACCTCGACGAGGCCGTCGACCGGTTGGTGCCGATCCTGGTGGACGTTGCCTCAGGTGACGGTGCCGTCCGGGTGCAGCATCGACACCGGCTCGGTGTCCTCGCGGCCGAGTCGGCGATGCCGTTGGTGATGGTGCTCACCGAACTCATCCAGAACGCGATCGAGCACGGATTCGACGGTTCGCAGGAAGACGCCCTGATCGACATCGTGGTCGACCGGGATGTACGAAATCTGCGAATCGCCGTCCGCGACAACGGCTCCGGGCTACCCGACGGGTTCGATCTGGCCACCTCGGAACACCTCGGACTGCAGATCGTGCAGACCTTGGTGTCGATCGAGTTGAGTGGCGAACTCGGTGTCGGGCCCAACCCGGAGGGTCGGGGCACCGAGGTCGTCATCGTGATCCCCTTGCGCGGGGCATGAAAAAACCCGGCCGGTGGCCGGGTCTCTCATGGCCGCCGGGCTGACTCGTCAGCGCTCGGGGCCGCCGAGCGCTAGACGCTGCTCCGGGTACGCGTGCGTGCGGTACGCCGCTTCAGTGCGCGTCGCTCGTCTTCGCTCATCCCGCCCCAGACACCGGCATCCTGCCCGGACTCCAGCGCCCACGACAGGCATTCGGCGGTGACCGGGCACCGCGCGCAGACGAGCTTCGCATCAGCGATCTGTGCGATGGCCGGTCCACTGGTTCCCACTGGGAAGAACAGCTCCGGATCCTCGTCGCGACAGATGGCCTTGTGACGCCAGTCCATTCCTTCTCCTTCAGGCGCGCCGTTTTTGCGCACCACTCGATACTTGATGAATGCTTGTGTTGGCTGTAACCCCTGGTTCACGCGGGCACACCAAATGTTTCCGCGCTGTTGCTTGTGAATACTTTCACGAATCCAGCCGAAGTCAATGGTGTTGCGTTAACACGTGTGCAATATCACGTCACCGACCTAGCATCTCCAGTTGTGCGGTCAAGTGGGGGGGGGACTTGCACATGGTCACTCACCGATGTACTAGTCTACGCTTCTTTGGTTACTTACGTTAAGGGTTTCCGCAGGTCGCCGATGGTGGTTACCATCCTCATATGCGCCATCGATGTTGATCCTCCTCACGACGCCTGAAAATCGCCGCGGTCACCGCGGCGTTGTGCACCGATCTCATCCCGCTGTACCCGGTGTACGCGGTGATGTTCACCGACCGGTCGGTGACCGGAGCTGGGCTGTCGGGTGCGCAGCTTTCCGCGCTGTTCATCATCTGGTCCGCCACCTCGTTTGTGGCCGAGATTCCCAGCGGGGTGCTCGCCGACCGCTTCTCTCGTCGCCGTCTGCTGATCGCGTCACCCCTGGTGACCGGTTGCGGCTTCGCGCTGTGGACCGTCGCGCCGTCGTTTCTGGCCTTCGCTGCGGGATTCGTACTCTGGGGCGTGGGTGGCTCGTTGCGGTCGGGGACCGCGCAGGCGCTGCTCTACGACGAACTCGCGGTACTGGGCGAGGAACGCAGCTACGCGCGGGTGGCCGGCCGCGTGCGGGCGGCCGAGGCGGTCGGTGTCGTGGCCGGTACCGCGTTGGCAGCGCCGCTGCTCGCGCTGGGCGGCTACGCGGCCGCGGGGTGGGCAAGCGTCGGCGCCTGCGTCGTGGCGGCCGGTGCGGCCGCCGCCTTACCGGAGGTGTCTCGCCGGGCTGAGGTTCCCGACGACGAAGATGATGAGACAAGCTGGCGGACAGTGATCCGCGATGCCCGTCGGTACGTGTCTGCGCAGCGGGCGGTGCGTCGGCTGCTCGGGCTGGTGATCGTGCTGACGTGGGTCGCCGCGCTCGACGAGTATCTGCCATTGCTTGCGGAATCTCTTTTGGGACAAGATGATTCGCCGTCGACGATCGCCCTGATGATGCTGGTGGTGTCGGTCGGCGACATCGTCGGTGGACTCGCCGCCGCCCATCGGGTGGCGGTCGGCAAGCTGGGCGCTCCGCTCGCCGTCGCGGCCGCGGCGCTCATCGTCGGCGCATGGTCGGGACACCCGGCGGGCATCGTCGCGGTGGCCGTGGCGTTCGGCGTGTTCGGGTGGGCGCTCGTGATCGCCGACGCGGCGTTGCAGGATCGGTTGTCATCGGCCTCGCGCGCCACGGTCACCTCGGTGGCCGGCGTCGGGGAGGAAATGGTGGCGATCCTCGCGTTCGGCAGTTGGGCGCTCGGCTCGCAGTGGTGGGGTCCGGCGACGCTGTTCGCGGTCGCCGCGGTGCCTTACTTGGTGGTGTCGGTGGTGCTCGTCGCCAGGGGAGCGACCACGTCGAGGGCGGCGCGTCGGTGACCGAACCGTATGTCGGTGAACGCGCCGATGTAGTCGCCGTCCATCTGCACGTCGATGGGTTCGGCGGCGAGAAAACGCACCGCCTCGACATCGTCGTCCCGGAACAGGTGCCGGGCCTTGGGGTCGGCCTGGGCCAGCAGCCGGATTGCCAGCGGGATGTTGCGCAGGGCTCCCGACGACGTCGCGACAAACACTCCGAGCCGGCTGTCGAAGCCGGTGTTGGGATTGGTGCGGATCTCGCGTTTGCCGAGATAGGTCCACGGGCTGGTGTTCGACACGAAGCCGAACCGGGCGCCGGTGATCGGGTCCCGCCCTGGGATCTCGACGTCGAAGGTCGCCGAACTGCCCGCGTTGCGCAGGAAGCTGCTGACCGTCGTCCACAGATACCGCATCGGCGTCGCCGCCTTGCCGGCGTGGCGCTTGTCCTCCATCGCGTGGACCACCACCGCATCCATGCCCATTCCGCAGTTGAACAGGAACCAGCGGTCGGCTGCGTGGCCGAGCCCGATCCGCCGGCACTGCCCGGAATCGATGAGGCCGATGATCTGGCGGGTCGCGGCCAGGGGGTCGGCGTCGATCCCGAGCGTCCGCGCGAACACGTTGGCGCTGCCACCGGGGATAACGGCCAGAGCAGGACGACGGCGGGTGGGGTCGGACGCATTCGGGGGATCCAGCAGGCCGTTGGCCGCCTCGTTCACCGAGCCGTCGCCGCCGTGCACGATCACGACGTCGAACTCCTCGGCCAGCGCACGCTGTGCCAGCTCCCCGGCGTGGCCGCGGTGTGTGGTGTGCTCGACGTCGAGGTGAAAGTGGGCGCTCAGGGTATGGACCAGCGCATCGCGACCCGCCGGACTGGTGGCGGTGGCGAACGGGTTGACGATGAGCATGACGCGCACGACATCCGAGGATATGGGGTAGCGCCAGGCCGTGCGTAATCGATCCCTAGGCTGGACGCGTGAGCAGGGAGCAAGAGCAGCCGGTCGTCGCCGATCCAGGCGACCGTCCACCGACAGCCATTCGGGTGGCGGGGGTGGTGACGGCACTCGAGGGCGCGATCGCCGTGATCGTCGCCGCGGTGCTGGTGATCCGGGGTCTGGCCGGCCATGAGGAGGTCGCGATCAGCGGCTACGGCACGGCCGCGTGGTTCGGGATCATCGGCGGTGGCGTCCTCCTCGGTGGGGTCGCACTGCTGACCGGGCGCCGGTGGGGGCGGGCCATCGCGATGGTCGCGCAGATCCTGCTGCTGCCGGTCGCCTATTACCTGTTCACCAGCCATCAGCCGACCTTCGCGGTGCCGTTGGGGCTGGCCGCCCTCGTGGTCCTCGGATTCTTGTTCAGTCCGGCGTCGGTGCGATGGCTGGCCGGTGAGCTCGGGGGAACCGAGTCGGACGATTAGGCCCCGACTGGCGGCCAATGCGGGCCCTCTCGGCGCCGTGGCCGTACAGTAGTTGCATGACGCGCATCCTCGCGATTGCCAACCAGAAGGGCGGGGTGGCCAAGACCACTACGGTGGAGTCACTCGGGGCCGCTCTCGCCGACCTGGATATCTCGGTTCTGGTGGTGGATCTCGATCCACAAGGGTGCCTTACGTTCTCGCTGGGCCACGACCCGGATCAACTCGAGACCTCGGTCCACGACGTGCTGCTCGGCGACGCGGAGATCACCGACGTCCTGCTCGACACCGAGGACAACGTGACGCTGCTCCCGGCCACCATCGACCTGGCCGGCGCCGAGGCGCTGCTGCTCATGCGACCGGGTCGGGAGTATGCGCTCAAGCGCGCACTGGCCGAGGTGTCGGAGGACTTCGACGTCATCCTCGTCGACTGCCCGCCGTCGCTGGGGGTGCTCACGCTCAACGGACTCACAGCGGCCGACGAGGTGATCGTGCCGCTGCAATGCGAGACGCTGGCCCACCGTGGCGTCGGGCAACTGTTGCGTACGGTGTCCGAGGTACAGCAGATCACCAATCCGTCGCTCACCATGCTCGGTGCGGTCGCGACGCTCTTCGACGCGCGCACCACCCACAGTCGCGATGTGCTCTCCGATGTGTCCGATCGGTACGACCTCGCGGTGCTGTCCCCGCCGATCCCGCGGACCGTGCGCTTCGCCGAGGCGTCGGCCTCCGGAACGTCGGTGATGCGCGGACGAAAGAACAAGGGCGCCACCGCATATCGCGAACTGGCCGAGAACCTC
The DNA here is from genome assembly GCF_053588675.1 of Gordonia sp. NPDC003422. Lineage (NCBI taxonomy): Bacteria > Bacillati > Actinomycetota > Actinomycetes > Mycobacteriales > Gordoniaceae > Gordonia > Gordonia sp. NPDC003422. Next base: position 70,749 of record NZ_JBSFQL010000006.1, on the reverse strand, counting down.
TGGAAGTACTGGGACGCCGGCCAGCAAGTCCAGACCTTCGACTTGGTCTGACCCACCACCGGGCCCCTGAGTCACGACCGCTCCCGACGCACCGCTCCTCAGGGCGGCGCCTCAGCCATCGGGAGGGGTTGCTTGCTCGGCGGCGATCGGGAGGAGACTCGCAACGGGCTCAGGGAGCCGGGACGAAGGCCTCGATCATGTCACCACGTTGCTCGACGACGACCTGCCCGATCACCCGCAGGCTCACGGTGCCACCGCGGAAGTCTGTGCGGGTCAGCGCGATGGTGCGGATCTCGCGTCCGGTCTCGACGTCGCGGACACTGATCCCCGACGGGCTCGGCAACAGGAGTTGTCGGTCCATCAGTGCTCCCGGGCCCAGTGTGCCGGGGACCTGGTACTTCGGCCGGCCGGTGCCGGCGTCGAGCACGACGGTCGCCTGCCCGGTCCAGTAGGTGACCACCGGGTCGTCGTCGATCGGCACGCTGTCGGCTCGTGGGGTGCGCTCGCCCTTGACGTCGTGGGTCGAGCCGGGGACGCCGTCCTGATTGAACAGCCGGATGCGGGGCGGCGTCGGCGAGCCGGGATTGGTGCTGCCGGCGTCGTAGATGGAGATGGTCGAGGAGTTCATCGCGACGAGGACCGGCGGTGCCTGCAGGGTGTCGATGGTGAGCAGCGACGAACCGTACTCGGTGACCTTCTCCTCCGAGTTCAGCAACGCGCCGAGAACGGTGAGCCGATAGCCCGGTTCCTCGCCACAGTGCTCGATGACCGCGACCCGATCACCGGAGATGGCAGAGGAGAAGAGCCGGCAGTTCGCCCGGCCGGGCTGGACGTCGGGGTTCACCGGGGCGTCGACGCGGCCGTACTCGATTCCGCGGACCAGGTTGGAGCCCCAGGTCTCCAGGCGGGTAGGGCCTTGTGCGACAACGTAACCCGAGTCGCTGACGAGGTGCAGGGTGTTGTCGGCGTCGCTTGACCGGGCGGCCGTGCGACGCCCGGTCTTGCCGTCGAGAGCGGTGACCTCGGAGCAGCCCCGCGAGTTGCGGTACACCGCGAGTACCGAATCGCTGCTGCCCGGCCACACGGCGTCGGTGGTGCAGAGCGCGAGGTCGCGTCGATACGACCACACCTCGTGGCCGGTGAACGGATCGTGCGCGACGACGTCGCCCCCGTCACCGGTGACCACCACGGCGTCGCCGAGCGCGGGGATTCGCGTGGCGGATGAGCGAGCGTGCCAGCCGGCGACGAGGCGGTCGGGGATCGCGGTGGCCGCGGGGACCGTCGGAGCCGCCTTCTCGGCAGCGTCGCTCTCGGTGTGCCGGACCGGGCTCACCGCCCAGGCGATGACCCCGAGCGCCACCACGACCACCACGATGACCGCGGTGACGACAAAATCGATCGGTGTGCGGCGTTCAGGTCTGAGTCGGGCCACGTGTCGTGTCGTCGCTGTGTCGTCGCTGCAGTGGACCGGCCGGCTATTCGGCGGGAGCCGACGCGGCCGAGGCGGGCGAACCGTTCGAGGCTCCGCCGCGTCCGCGCCCACCACGGCGACGACGCCGGCGGCGCGGCCCATCGGAGCCGTCACCCCCGTCGGTTTTCGTGTTGCCGTCGGCCGTCGTGTCGCCGGAGGTCTTTGCGGTGGCGGTCTTCGTGGTTGCGGAGGCCTTCGGGGCGTCTGTCTTCGCGGTGGTGGAGGTCGTGCTGGTGGACGACTCGGCCGGTGCGTCACCGACCGGCTTGCCGCCCCGAGTGCGTCGACGGCTGCGGTTGGCGGTGCGTTCGCGCGGCTTGCGTTCGGTGCGTTCGGTCCGTTCACGCTCGGCAGGCTCGCGTCGCGGAGCCGAGATACGGCCGGTCGCCGACTCCGGGATCGACAGGTCGGAACGCAGATGCTCTGAGGTTGAGTAGGTTTCGGCGGGCTCCGGGATGTCGAGGCCGAGTGCCTTGTCGATCAGTTCCCAGCGGTGCAGCTCATCCCAGTCGACGAGGGTCACCGCGATGCCGGTGCGCCCGGCCCGACCGGTGCGACCGATGCGGTGCACATAATTCTTGTCGTCTTCGGGGATCTGGTAGTTGATCACGTGGGTGACGTCGTCGATGTCGATGCCGCGGGCCGCGACGTCGGTCGCGACCAGGACGTCGATCTCGCCGGACCTGAACTTCTTGAGTGCCTTCTCGCGGGCCACCTGACCGAGGTCGCCGTGCACTGCGCCGACCTTGAACCCGCGTTCGCCGAGATCATCGGCAACCTTCTGCGCGGTCCGCTTGGTGCGGGTGAAGACCATCGTGGCGCCGCGACCGTCGGCCTGCAGGATGCGGGCCACCAACTCGGCCTTGTCCAGTGCGTGCGCGCGGTAGACGAACTGTGTGGTGCGCTCGTGCACGGCCGAATCGTTGGCGTGCTCGGCGCGGATGTGCGTGGGCCGATTCAGGAAGGTGCGGGCCAGGGTGACGATCGGCCCGGGCATGGTCGCCGAGAACAGCATCGTCTGGCGCGGCGTGGGCAGCGCGCTCATGATGCGTTCGATGTCGGGCAGGAAGCCGAGGTCGAGCATTTCGTCGGCCTCGTCGAGCACCAGGATGGCGACCTTGCCGAGGATGAGGTGGCCCTGCTGCGCGAGGTCGAGCAGTCGGCCCGGGGTGCCGACGACGACGTCGACGCCGCTGCGCAGTTCGGCGATCTGCGACTCGTACGGGCGTCCACCGTAGATCGACGTGATCTTCAGCGGACGTACGGTGCCGTCACCCAGGGTGACGTCGGTGAGCTTCTTGGCGGCGACCTCGAAGTCGCCGGTGACCTGCAGACACAGTTCGCGCGTCGGCACGATGATCAGTGCGCGCGGCGTGTTGTCGAGGGCACGCAGGCCCGACTCCTCGGCGTGCGCGAGACGATGCAGCAGCGGGACACCGAAGCCGAATGTCTTGCCCATGCCGGTGCGGGCCTGGCCGATCAGGTCGTCGCCACTGAGTGCGAGCGGGAGTGTCAGCTCCTGGATCGCGAAGGTGTGGGTCTTGCCGTCGTCGGCCAGCGCGGCCACGATGCGGTCGTCCACGCCGAGCTCGGCGAAGGTCGGGGAGGTGTGGGTGTCGTCGACGATGGTTGTCTGCACGTCGGAATCGGTCATGTGCGGTTGTGCCTTTCTGGCTGTCTGTTCCTGCACGCACCAAGGTGTCTGCACGAAACGAGACGGGTCGAAAGTGCGCGCGCAATGTCAGGTGACCGGGGAAATCGTGGACTCCCGCACCGGTACACCGACGACCAGTGTACTTGGTGATCAGCAACACCCGGTGGTTGGTCTAGTTCCGTGGGCGCGCCTACGATCGCCTCATGACGCCCGGAGCCCCCTCCTCCCACTCCCAATCGTCCCAGCCACCATCGTCGAATGCGGTGTCGATCAGCGACATCGATCCGGATCATCCGGCGCTCACCAAACTGTTCGCCGTCCTCCTTGCCGGCGAGTTCGCGGCCTTCTACCGATTGATCGACGAGTCGGCGATGGCACCCGACGTCGAGAGCCGTATCGCGATCGCCAGGATGGCTGCGTCGGAGATCGGCCACTTCGATCAGCTCGCCGAACGGGTGGGTGCCGCCGGCATCGATGCGGCTGCCGCGGTTCGCCGATACCGGTCGGTGTTCGACCAGTATCACCGCGTGACCACACCCAAGACATGGCTGGAGGCGCTGGTCAAGGCGTATGTGGGGGATGGGTTGGCCGCCGACTTCTACAACGAGCTCGCCGGGGTACTGCCGCCGCAGGCCCGTGACCTGGTCGCAGATGTGATGGCAGAGACGGCCAACTCGCAGTTTGCTCGCGAGCAGGTCCGCGCGGCCGTCGACGCCGACCCCAACCTCGCCTCACCGCTGACGTTGTGGGGGCGACGACTCCTCGGTGAGGCGATCACCCACGCCCAATGGGTGCTCGCAGCCGAAGAGGAGGTCACCGACCTGCTGTTCGAAGGGGCGACCTCGCTGCAGGGGGTGGCGAACTTCTTCGATTCGGTCGCCGAGAAGCACGCGCAACGGATGGCCGACCTCGGGTTGGGCTGACGCGATCCGTCGGGGGTTTTCGCTCTGAGCGGAGTGCCTGTCGGTCCCGTCGAGCACTGAACTAGCCTGGTGCGGCAAGCGTTTGAGGAGAACGGAGAAGGGTGGCCATGGCCGTTGAAGTGAAGATCGGCATCACCGACAGCCCACGGGAGCTGACCGTCTTGTCGGCGCTGACCAGCGACAAGGCGTATGCGGCAGTCGAGGCGGCGCTCGGCGGTAAAGAGCAGCTGCTCAGCCTGACCGACGAGAAGGGTGCGCGCTTCTTGATCCCGGTGACCAAGATCGCCTACATCGAGGTCGGTGCGGCAGAGAACCGCCGAGTGGGTTTCGGTAGCTAGACCGGTTCGACCCGGTTAGACCTCAGCCTCGGGCTGGGTTTCCCCGTCGCCCTGCAGTGGGACGTGCGACAGTCCGCCCCACAGCAGGGCGACGGTGGTGTCTACGGCGGTTGCCTTGTCGACCGGGCGTTTCGCCTCCAGCCAGTAGCGTGCGTTGACCTGGCTCGCGCCGACGAGACCGGCGGCGAGCATGCGCGACCGATAGGGATCGAGGCCGGAATCATGCATCACCAGCCCGTACACGGCGTCGACGCACGCCTCGGTGGCGCCCTCGATGCGGCGGATAACCGCTGGATCCATCGCGTCGGAGGAGAAGATCAGCCGGTAGCCGGAGTTGTCCTCATCGATGAAGTTGAAGAACGCCTCCACGGCGGCGCGCACACGCTGACGGTTGTCCGTGGTGGTGCGCAGCGCGGTGTTGACGTCGCTGACGAGTTTCTCCGCATGCGAGTCGACGACCGCGATGTACAGATCCAGTTTGGAAGGAAAGTGCTGGTAGAGCACGGGTTTGCTGACCCCGGCGTGCACTGCGATCTCGTCCATTCCGGCGGAGTGATAACCACGTTCGACAAAGATCTCGCTGGCGGCGTCGAGAAGCTGCATGCGTCGTGCGCTGCGTGGCAGACGGGTGTTACGCCCGGGCACGGCAGACGCATTTGCGGCGGTCGACATGAATGAGAGCGTACTCGTGGGCGCTCGTTACCCGGCATCTGCGGTGTGCTGTGAGAAAGTTGTCTGGTGAGCCGCACAGAGGACGGCGCGCCTGACGCTATGAGTAGTCGGGTTCGTGCCAAGGATGTGGGCCCGAGGTCGTCGGGGCGTCCCAAACCGGATCAGCCGCTGCGTGCGCGTTGGGATCCGACCGACGACAGCGGACGCCCACGCGTCGACCGCGACGGTCAGCCGGAACGCAAGAAGCAGTCCGCGCTGGGCCGCTTCGTGTCGACCTACGGTTGGCGGGCCTATGCCATTCCCGTCCTCCTGGTGCTGACCGTCGTGCTGATCGTGGTGACGGTGCGCGACAGCCGGTCCGAGGCGATGTCCGATCAACAAGGGGTGAGTCCCGCCGCGTCGCGCAACACCGACGTGAGCAAGGAGACCCGTCCCATCGGCGCCCCGGTCGGGGACATCACCGCACCGCTGCCCGCGGGCACCCTGCCCGACGGCGGACCCTACACGCAGAAGGGGCGGGAGACGTTCCGCACGGTGCGTGGCACCGGCCAGCGGGTGGGAACCGGTGGGCAGGAGTACACCTACATGGTCCAGGTCGAGAACGGTCTGCGGCCCTCGGACTACGGCGGCGACCAGATGTTCGCGCGGATGGTCGACACCACGCTGGCCAATCCGCGCAGCTGGATCGGCGACGGCAAGGTGTCGTTCCGCCGGATCGACAGCGGTGAACCCGATCTGCGGATCTCTCTGACCTCGCCGGGCACGGCAAAGGAACTCTGCGGGTATCAGATCAAATTGGAGACGTCGTGCTTCTACCCGCCGAACAAGCGGGTGATCCTCAACGAGGCTCGGTGGGTGCGCGGGGCCCTGTCCTACGAAGGTGACGGACTCGGCTACCGGCAGTACCTGATCAACCACGAGACCGGCCACGGCATCGGTTACGAGGCACACGAACCGTGCAAGCAGGACGGTGCGCTGGCGCCGGTGATGATGCAGCAGTCCTTCGGTGTCGCGAACAAGCAGATCATGGCGCTCGACCCGGGCATGGAGGCCAACCCGACCTACGTGTGCCGTCCCAATCCCTGGCCGTTCCCCAAGCGCTGATCCGGGAATGCCCCGCGGCGACCTGTCGTTGATTCGCGTACAGCCCGAGAACAAACGTATGGAGGCGGACGTGTCCAACAGGGGTTCAGCACCGCAGGGGTCACTTCCCCCGCTGGTGGAACCGGCAGCGGAACTGAGCAACGACGAGGTCGCGCGCTACAGCCGGCATCTCATCATCCCGGACGTCGGGATGGACGGTCAGAAGCGTCTGAAGAACGCACGCGTCCTGGTGATCGGCGCGGGCGGCCTGGGTTCTCCGACACTCCTGTATCTGGCGGCCGCCGGTGTCGGCACCATCGGCATTGTCGAATTCGACGTCGTCGACGAGTCGAATCTGCAGCGTCAGGTCATCCACGGGCAGTCCGACGTCGGGCGTCCCAAGGCCGAGAGTGCGCGCGATTCCATCCTCGAGATCAACCCGTATGTCACGGTGAACATCCACGACCAGCGCCTCGAACCCGAAGGTGCGATCGAGTTGTTCTCGACCTACGACCTGATCCTCGACGGCACCGACAACTTCGCCACCCGCTACCTCGTCAACGACGCGGCGGTCCTCGCGCACAAGCCCTACGTGTGGGGGTCGATCTATCGCTTCGAGGGCCAGGCGTCGGTGTTCTGGGAGGACGCACCCGACGGCCGGGGCATCAACTACCGCGACCTCTATCCGCAGGCGCCGCCACCGGGGATGGTGCCGTCGTGCGCCGAGGGAGGCGTGCTCGGGATTCTGTGCGCATCGATCGGATCGATCATGGGCACCGAGGCGATCAAGCTGATCTGCGGTATCGGCGAGCCGCTGCTCGGCCGGCTGATGGTGTACGACGCACTGGACATGACCTACCGCACCATCAAGATCCGCAAGGATCCGGAGGGTGAGCGGATCACCGGTCTCATCGACTACGACGAGTTCTGTGGCGTGGTGTCCGACGAGGCAGCAGCCGCGGCCGCCGATTCGACCCTGACGGCCGTCGAGCTCAAGCAGAAGCTCGATTCGGGCGACAAGGTCGCGCTGATCGACGTGCGCGAGCCCGTCGAGTGGGAGATCGTGCACATCGACGGTGCGACGCTCATCCCCAAGGGCGACATCCTCTCCGGCGTGGGTCTGGCACAAATCCCGCAGGACCGGCCGACGGTCCTCTACTGCAAGACCGGCATCCGGTCCGCCGAGGCACTGGCAGCTCTCAAACGCGCCGGGTTCGCCGACGCCAAGCATCTGCAGGGCGGTGTCACCGCATGGGCGAACCAGGTCGACAAGGAGTTGCCGGTCTACTAGGGCCTCTGACCGCGTGGCTCACCGGATCGGGGGCTGCGGCTCGGTAACCTCTGCAGACGTGAACAGCGTCGAGCCGCCCGAACATGTCCTGAACACGTTCGGGCTCACCGCCCAGCCGCCCATCCCGATGGGTGACTCGTGGATCGGTGGGTGGCGCGTGGGCGAGGTGGTGCTGTCGCTGGTGCCCGACCACGCCCGAGCGGCCTGGTCGGCGACAGTCCGGGAGTCCCTCTACGTCGAAGGGCTGCGTATCGCGCGTCCCTTCCGTGCCACCGACGGCCGTTACGTGGTGTCCGGTTGGCGTGCGGACACCTACATCGCCGGTTCCCCGGAACCGCGGCACGACGAGGTGGTGTCGGTCGCCGACCGCCTGCACGAGGCCATTGCGGGCCTCGAACGTCCGCGTTTCCTGCTGCAGCCGCCGGCGCCGCCACACACCGATGTGGACGTGTTCACCGCGGCCGATCGGGCGGCATGGGAGGACGTTCCCTTGCGTGCGGCGCGAGCCGCCGGGATGGGCGAACCGACCTCACCGGATGGCGTCCGCAGCGTCGAGATGCTCAAAACCCTTGCGACACTTCGTAAGAACGTGGACCTGCCGTCGCAGGTGGTGCACGGCGACCTGTTCGGGACGGTGCTGTTCGCGGGCGCTGCAGCACCTGGCATCACCGACATCGTCCCGTACTGGCGACCCGCGCCGTGGGCCGCGGCGGTGGTGGTGGTCGACTCCCTCGCCTGGGGTGGCGCCGACGACGAACTGATCGACCGCTGGTCCGACCAACCGGAGTGGCCGCAGATGATGCTGCGGGCGACGATGTTCCGTCTCGCGGTCCACGCCCTGCACCCACGGTCCACCTCGGGCGCACTGCCCGGTCTGCAACGAGTGGTCGATCAAGTGCGCCTGATGGTATAACTGCAGCTCAGGGCCCTATACGTCGAATCTGGAGTTCTCACAGCGCCAGTGTGACGATGTGAGCACAACGTGACGGTCGGGTCATCTGAACGAAAATCCGCGCAACACGCGCTCTTTACCTTTGGTCTCAATCGCACGACGACGCTGTCTGCGGTGTCGTAAATCGACCACCACCGCCGACGCGCGGTATCCACAGCATTGGACCGGGGTAGACACATGGCATTTTCTTCAGTGAGGGAGAACCTCAAACGCGATCACACGATCCGGGATTGGGATCCCGAGGATCGGCAGGCGTGGGAGAACGGCAACGCGGAGATCGCCAAGCGCAATCTCTTCTGGTCGGTCTTCTGCGAGCATGTGGGCTTCTCGGTGTGGTCGCTGTTCTCGGTGATGGCCCTGTTCATGGGTCCGGCCTACGGGATCAGCCTCGACCAGAAGTTCGTCATCGCGGCCACCGCGACCTTCGTGGGCTCCTGCCTGCGCATTCCCTACACCCAGGCCACCGCGATCTTCGGCGGTCGTAACTGGGCGGTGTTCTCCGCGATCGTGCTGCTGATCCCGACCGGGCTCACCATGATGCTGATGATGAACCCCGGTGAGTTCGGGTTCGGCTGGTTCTTGGCCGTGGCCGCGATCACCGGTTTCGGCGGCGGCAACTTCGCGTCGTCGATGACCAACATCAACGCCTTCTACCCGCAGCGGCTCAAGGGATGGGCGCTCGGCCTCAACGCCGGCGGCGGCAACATCGGCGTGCCGGTCGTCCAGCTCATCGGTCTGCTGGTGATCTGGCTCGCGTCGGACAAGCCCGAAATCGTCTGTGCCGTCTACCTTGTCGCGCTTGCCGTGGCCGGCGTCGGCGCTGCGATCTACATGGACAACCTCGATCACCAGACCGCCAGTGGGCGTGCCATGATCGACTGCCTCCGCTACCGCGACACCTGGCTGATCTGCCTGCTCTACATCGGCACCTTCGGTTCGTTCATCGGCTTCGGTTTCGCCTTCAGCCAGGTCCTCAACATCAGCTTCACCGCGGCCGGTGCCGCCAAGCCCGCGCTCGCGGCCGCCCAGATCGCCTGGATCGGCCCGCTGCTCGGTTCGCTCAGCCGCCCGTACGGCGGCAAGCTGGCCGACCGCGTCGGCGGCGGCAAGGTCACCCTCTACACCTTCATCGCCATGATCTTCTCGGCGTCGATCCTGGTGGTTGCCGGAACCATCGCCGACCACAACGACAAGAAGATCACCGGCGGAGTGCTGGCCGCGTTCATCGTCGGGTTCATCCTGCTGTTCCTGCTCTCGGGTCTGGCCAACGGTTCGGTGTACAAGATCATCCCGACGATCTGGGAACACAAGGTGGCGAACATGTCCGGGCTCACCGCGCTGGGCAAGGTCAAGTGGTCGCGCAGCATGGCGGGCGCGCTGATCGGTATCGCGGGAGCTGCCGGCGGTCTCGGCGGTGTCGGGATCAACCTGGTCCTGCGAGCCAGCTACAAGTCGAATCAGTCTGCGACGATGGCGTTCTGGGTGTTCACGAGCTTCTACGTGGTGGCCGCGCTCGTCACCTGGTGGTTCTATGCACGCCGTCCGATGGTGATCGGTGAGACCACGGATCTGACCGTGGCCGACGGTCCGGCCGCCAAGAGCGACGCCGGGACCACCGACAAGGCGATGGCCTGATCAGGCCGGCAATCCGCCGATATTGAGCCCCGAGATCGAGCAAGGAGCACCCAGTGACCAGCGAAGTCAAGACAGTGGTCGTGGCCGGACACGGCATGGTGGGACACCGTTTTGTCCAAGCACTACGCGACCGCGACACCGACAATCAGTGGCGTGTCGAGATCGTGTCCGAGGAAGCGGACCCGGCCTACGACCGGGTGGGATTGTCCTCGTATGTCGGTGCGTGGACGCGTGATTCGCTGGCACTGGCCGGCAACACCTACGACGGCGACGCTTCGGTGGTGACACACCTGGGCGACACCGTCACCGCGATCGACCGTTCGGGACGACGGGTCACGACCAGTGGCGGGCAGCAGATCGATTACGACGCACTGGTTCTCGCGACCGGATCGTATCCCTTCGTGCCGCCGGTGCCCGGACACGATCACGAGAAGTGTTTCGTCTACCGGACTCTCGACGATCTCGACGGGATCCGGTCGGCTGCCGAGGCGGCCGGTCCCGGCGCGCACGGCGTCGTCGTCGGTGGCGGGCTGCTCGGACTCGAGGCCGCCAACGCCCTGAAGCTGATGGGGATGGTCCCGCACGTCGTGGAATTCGCTCCACGGCTGATGCCGATGCAGGTCGACGACGGTGGCGGTGCCGTCCTCAAGAAGCTCGTCACCGAACTCGGGCTGATCGTGCACACCGGGGTCGGCACCGCCGGGATCGCCGACGGCGACGACGGTGGCCTGCGAATCACGCTGAGCGACGACTCGCAGATCGACGCGTCGCTGGTGGTGTTCTCTGCGGGGGTCCGCCCCCGTGATCAGCTGGCGCGCGACGCCGGGCTGGCGGTCGGGGAGCGGGGCGGTGTCCTGGTGGACTCCGGCTGCGTCACCGATGACGAGGCGATCTACGCCATCGGTGAGGTGGCCGCGGTCGAGGGTCGTTGCTACGGCCTGGTCGCGCCGGGTTACAGCACTGCAGAGGTCGTCGCCGATCGGCTGCTCGGTGGCGCCGGGACGTTCCCGGGTGCCGACATGTCGACCAAACTGAAACTGCTCGGAGTCGACGTCGCGAGCTTCGGTGATGCGATGGGCGCCACCGAGAACTCGCTGGAGATCGTCTATCACGACCCGGTGGCCGGCAAGTACGCCAAGGTCGTGGTCTCCGACGACGCCACGACGCTGCTCGGCGGCATCCTGGTCGGTGACGCGTCGGCGTACGCGATGCTCAAACCGATGGTCGGCCGGGAGATCCCGGGCGATCCGGCGGCGCTCATCGCGCCGGAGGGCGGTGGCGGCGGCGTCGGTCTCGACGCACTGCCCGACGACGCCGAGATCTGTTCGTGCAACGGCGTGTCCAAGGGCACGATCTGTTCGGCGATCGCCGACGGAGCCTGCGACATCGCGGCGGTGAAAGGCTGCACGTCGGCGGGCACCACCTGCGGCGGCTGCGTGCCGAGCATCAAGGCCCTACTCGAATCGTCGGGCGTCGAGCTCAGCAAGTCGCTGTGTGAGCATTTCGCGCAGTCGCGGGCCGAACTCTTCGAGGTCGTGGCGGTGACCGGTATCCGCACGTTCTCCGAGCTCATCGAACGGTACGGCACCGGTCAAGGGTGTGAAATCTGCAAGCCGACCGTCGCGTCGATTCTGGCGTCGACCTCCAGCGATCACATCCTGTCGGGTGAGCAGGCCGCCCTGCAGGACACCAACGACCACTTCTTGGCGAACATGCAGAAGAACGGGTCGTATTCGGTGGTGCCCCGCATGCCGGGCGGTGAGGTCACACCCGAACAGCTCATCGTCATCGGCGAGATCGCCCGCGATTTCGGCCTGTACACCAAGATCACCGGTGGTCAGCGCATCGATCTGTTCGGTGCGCGGGTGGATCAGCTGCCCGAGATCTGGCGCCGCCTCGTCGACGCCGGGATGGAATCCGGGCACGCCTACGGCAAGAGCCTGCGCACCGTGAAGAGCTGCGTCGGCTCGACGTGGTGCCGCTACGGTGTGCAGGACTCGGTGGGCATGGCGGTGTTCCTGGAGAAGCGCTATCGAGGGCTGCGGTCGCCGCACAAGCTGAAGTTCGGGGTGTCCGGGTGTGCCCGCGAATGCGCCGAGGCGCGCGGCAAGGACGTCGGCGTCATCGCCACCGAGCACGGCTGGAATCTGTACGTCGCCGGCAACGGCGGACAGAGTCCCAAGCACGCCCAGCTGCTCGCCGGCGGGGTGGATGACGACACGCTCGTCGCCTACATTGATCGGTACCTGATGTTCTACGTCCGTACCGCTGACCGGTTGCAGCGCACAGCCCCGTGGCTGGAATCGCTCGAAGGCGGACTCGAGCATCTGAGATCGGTGGTCTGCGACGACAGCCTGGGTCTGGCCGCCGAACTGGAGGCCGCGATGGACCAGCATGTGGCCGGTTACACCGACGAGTGGGCCGCGGTGCTGGCCGACGAGGACAAGCTCAAGCGGTTCGTGTCGTTCGTAAACGCACCCGATGTGGTGGACCCCACCATCAAGTTCGACGGTGACGGTGATCGCAAGGTTCCGGTACTGCTGGACATGCCCGCCATGCCCGACCGGGCAGGCGGCGACCAGATCGCTTCAGATCAGAGAGAAGGAGTGCCGACATGAGTGTCGCCGCCACCGGCGATTCGACGCCGGTGACCGAGAGTGTCCCCGAGGCAGCCGTACCGGGTGTGTGGGTGCGGGCGTGCGCCATCGACGACCTGATCGTCGGTCGTGGCGCGGCCGTGCTGGGGCCCGACGCCGTCCAGGCTGCGCTGTTCCGCATTCCGGCGGCCGAGACCGATCGGGAGGCCGCGCCCGGCCGGACCCGCTTGTATGCGATCGGCAACATCGATCCCTACGGTCGTGCCGCGGTGCTGTCGCGCGGCCTCACCGGCGATCGCGCGGGCGAACCGACGGTGGCGAGCCCGCTCGGCAAGCAGGTCTTCGCCTTGCGCACCGGGCTCTGCCTCGACGACGACGCGATGTCGGTGCCCAGCTACGCCGTGCGTGTGGTGGAACGAGTGGTCGAGGTGTTCTTTCCAGCGTGAACACCACATCTTCAGTGTCGGGGCCGGCGGGATCATCGAGTGACGGTGACGGTCCGCTTCCGCTGGCCGGTTTCACCATCGGCGTGACGGCGGCTCGTCGGGCCGAAGAATTCGCCGCGCTGCTGACCCGCAGAGGCGCACGTGTGATCCATGCGCCGACCATCCGAATCCTGCCGCTGGCCGACGACACCGAACTCGAACGGGTCACCGCCGAGCTCATCGCCCATCCGGCCGACATCATGGTCGCCACGACCGGCATCGGCTTTCGTGGGTGGGTGGAGGCCGCGGAGGGTTGGGGCAATGCCGAAGATGTCCTCGAGGCGCTCGGCAAGAGCCGCCTGATCGCCCGCGGACCCAAGGCGAAGGGCGCGATCCGCGCAGCCGGCCTCCGCGAGGAGTGGTCGCCAGAGAGCGAGTCGTCCTCGGAGGTGCTCGACCGGCTCCTCGACGAGGGTGTCGACGGCGTGCGGATCGCCGTGCAACTGCATGGGGCGACCAGTGAGTGGGAACCGTTGCCGGACTTCTGCACTGTGCTGCGCGCGGCAGGTGCCGAGGTGGTCGCGATCCCGGTCTACCGCTGGAACATGCATCCCGACGTCGACGCCATCGACAAGATGATCTGGTCGGTGTTGCGCGCCGACCTGGACGCGATCACCTTCACCAGTGCACCGGCCGCCGCGTCGATCCTCACGCGGGCAAAGGAACTGGGCAAGCTGCAGCAGTTCGTGCACGCGCTGCGCACCGCGGTGCCGGTGATGTGCGTCGGCTCGGTGACCGCGAGTCCCCTTGAGGCCCTACAGATCCCGACAACCTACCCGCGACGCTTCCGGCTCGGCGCGCTGGCCCGAATGATCACCGACGAGTTGCCGCGACGCACGCACACCTTGCGGGTCGCCGGCCACGACGCCTCGATCCACGGTCAGGCGGTACTCGTCGACGGCCAGGTGCGCGACCTCTCGTCGACCAGCATGATCCTGCTGAAGATCCTCGCCGCCGGAGTGCCCGGACGGGTGGTGTCGCGGCAGGAGTTGCTCGGTGGGCTGCCGGGCGACAGTTCCGATACGCACGCGGTCGAGGTGGCGGTGGGGCGTCTGCGTGCGGCGCTCGGCGATCCCAAGATGATCCAGACCGTGGTCAAGCGGGGCTATCGCCTCGCAGTGGACCTCGAATACGACAGCGAGGGGGACGAATGACGAATCACGACGGTGGTGTGGTGCTGCCCTTCGGTGACCGGCTGCGTGACGTCAGTCCGGTGCTGGTGGCGCACGGAACCCGAAACCCACACGGGGTCAACGTGATCGCCGACATCGCCGCATTGGTGAGTCGTCGGATCGGAACCACCCGCACCGCGTTCGTGGATGTGCTCGGCCCGACACCGGCCGAGGTCATCGCCGACGTCGAACGTCCCGCTCTGCTGGTGCCGGCCTTCCTGGCGTCGGGCTATCACGTCCGCAAGGACATCCCCGAGCACGTCGCGGCGGCCGGTCGTCGGGACACGATCGTCACCCGCGCGCTCGGCCCGGACCCGGCGATCGCGGCGGTCGCACGACTGCGACTCGTCGAGGCCGGTTGGCAGCCGGGCGACGCCGTGGTGCTCGCCGCCGCCGGAAGTTCCGATCAAAGTGCGTGCGGTCAGGTCTATCTCGCGGCGCGACAGCTCGAGTCGCTGATCGGTGGCCGCGTCGAGGTCGGCTTCATCGCCACCGCGACGCCCACGGTGCCCGAGGCGATCGCCCGGGCTCGGCGCAGCGGTCGGCGGGTGGTTGTCGCCAGCCATCTGCTCGCACCCGGCCTGTTTCATCAGCGACTGGAAACCTATGGTGCCGACGCAGTTTCGGCACCCTTGGGCGCCGACCCCCGCATCATCGACCTGATCGTCACCCGTATGCGTGCCGCCATCAGTCCCTACCGTCGAACGGCCGCCGTCCACCTCCGTTGACCGTGCGCCCCAAAACCGGACGCCGTCGAGTCGGTCTGACTGATCCGAAGAATGACGTGACCAAGTCTCTGAACTGGGGAAATGCGTCTGCGCGGTGCAGCAAAAACCTAGGGGAGGAACTTTCTTCCGCGAGGTTCGGAGTCGTCCCCCAGAAAACTCGCAGGGAGGACACCAAGGGTAGGGGACGAGTTTCTTCCCCTATTTTCTTGGTGGCCGGCGGGTGGGTCGCTGATCCCTGGCATTCGCTGCACAGTCAACGATATGCGACGCACGGTCAACGGTTTTCGCTGCACGGTCAACGGGAGGGGATGTCCCATCGGCACTCCCGCAATCGAATTCGACCGTCGACGATCGGTACACCCTCGGCCCGGAGTCGCTCGAGTTGGCGACGGGCGAGGTGTTGGGCGGGCTTCCCCGACGCCGGGACGACGCGATGCCACGGCAGGTCGACGGTGTCGGTGCGCATGATCCAGCCGACGATGCGCGGCGACGAAAGTCCCGCTGCGGCAGCGAGATCCCCGTAGGTACTCACCTGACCCAGCGGGATCGCGGCAACCAGTCCGCGCACGTCCTCCACCTGCTCGTCGCTGACCGCAGCCATCAGAACTCCGCAGCCATCAGAGCACGGACCGGATCAGCGACGCACTCAACTCGGGCTGCAGGAACGGCACCATGTGCTCGCATGGGGAGCCGTGGACCGTCACCGTGTCCGGGCGCGCAGCGGCGCAGGCCTCGAGAAACGCCGGACGCACGAACGGTGGATCGACGCGGTCGGCGACCACGACGTGGGTGGGGATACCCGGCGGCGGAAGGACTGCCGGACGCACCAGTTCGCCCCACGACGCGGCAGCGGCGGGCGCACTGACCCGCCACCCGACGCGTCCGTGTGGCCGACCCACCAGATGTTCGGCGATCTCCGCCTCGAGGATCTCGTCGGGCACGTCTGCCCAACCCTCGGCGCGTTTGGCCGCACGCGCAGCATCGGCGTCGGCGTAGTCCCAGTGATCGAGGCTCGCGGTGGCGACTTCGAGCGCGAACTCGGGGTCGAGACCCTGCGCGGGGTCGAGAAGTACCAGTCCCTTGACGACGTCCGGGCGGAAGCCGGCCAGGTGGAGCGCGAGCCCACCGCCGAAGGAGTGGCCGACGACGACGATCGGCTGTGCGGCCGACGGGATGTGGGTGTCGATCACCTCCGACAACGCGCGCACGTGATGCTCGATACTCCATGGCGGACGCCACGGCGACCGCCCATGGCCGATGAGGTCTGGGGCGACGATGCGGACATCCGGGAGAAAGCCTGCGCTCAGCGCTGCCCAGCGTCGTCCGTGGCCGGTGAGTCCGTGGATCGCGAGGACGGTGGGAGTGGTGGTCTCGGTCGGACCGAAGACATAGGTGTTGAGCGCGGGCACGCCCATCATCCTGCCGTAGGGGCGCAGAGAGTGTCGGCGGCGCGTGATTCGATGGAGCCCATGGCCACGAGACCCGGTGAACACGCAGCGCGCTCCGCGTTGCGCACGCGGCTTGTCGCGGCACCCGAGGTGGCCGACGCGAAGCGTGCCTGGCCGCCGCATGTCGATCGGGTGATCACCCACGGTGTCGATACGGCTGGACCGCAGGACGGCGCGTGGCGGCCGTTCCGCGTGCACGGCGGGCCGGGTAGCGGGAAGACCGCGCTGATCGTCGACGCGGCGGTCGCGCGGTTGCTGGCACCCGACGTCGATCCGGAGTCGGTTCTTGTGCTGGCATCGAGCCGGCAGGCGGCGGCGACGCTGCGCGAGGAGATCACGAGGCGAGTACTCTCCGCCGATTCCGAAAACCAGCGGGCGTTGGGTGGTGCGCTGCGCGAGCCATTGGTCCGCACGGTGCACTCCTATGCCTTCGCGATCCTGCGGCTGCAGGCGTCCGCACACGGCAATCCGCCGCCACGACTGATCACCGGTTCCGAGCAGGACGTGGTGTTGCGAGAGCTGCTCGCCGGCGACATCGAGGACGGTGCCGGGTATTGGCCGGCGCATCTGCGGCCCGCGCTCGGTACCGACGGATTCGCCCAGGCGCTCCGCGATCTGATGATGCGGGCGGCCGAGCGCGGCGCCGGACCCGAGGAACTCGCGGCACTCGGGCGCAAGCACCGCCGGCCGGAGTGGGTGGCCGCGGCACGGGCGTATGCGCAGTACGAACAGAACATGCTGCTGCGCGGCGCCGTCGGACTCGAGACGCCCGGCGCGTCGGCACCCGCGGTGGATGCCGCCGAACTCGTCGGGTCGGCTTTGTCGGCCTTCGCGACCGACCCGGATCTGTTGACCGCGCAACGTTCCCGCATCCGACACCTGCTCGTCGACGACGCGCAGCATCTGGATCCGCAAGCCGCACAACTGGTCCGGTTGGTCGGGACAGGTACCGCATCGACCATCATCGCGGCCGACACCGACCAGTCGGTCTTCGGGTTCCGGGGAGCCAGCCCGCGTTTCGTCGACGACCTCGCCGAGTCCGGTTCGGATCGAGATGTCGTGCTGGAAGAGAACTTTCGCAGCAATCCGGAGATCGAGCGGGTGGGGAAGGTGCTCGCGTCGCGGCTGCCCGGTGCGCGCCCGCATCCCTATCCCAGCGCGTCCGGTCCCGACATTCCGGGCGCGGTCGATGTCAAGGTGTTCGGCTCGGCGGCCAAGGAGGCCACCGCTGTTGCCGATCTGCTCCGCCGCGCCCACCTTTTCGACGGGATCGCGTGGTCGCGGATGGCGGTGGTGGTGCGGTCGGTCTCGCTGGCGCTGCCCGCGCTGCGTCGGGCGTTCCGGTCGGCGGGGGTACCGCTCACCACCCCGGCGAGCGGGCTGCCGCTGCACCGCCAGCGTGCGGTGGCGGCGCTGATGCTCGCGCTGCGTGCGGTTGCGGCGCGTGCGGCCACCCCCGACGACGCAGATGAGTTGTTCACCGTCGAAGATGCAGCGGCCCTGTTGTCGGGGCCCGTCGGCGCCGCCGACCCGGGCTCGCTGCGCAGGTTGCGCCGTGGGATTCGGCGCATCGACGAGAAGAATACGAATGGCGATGCGGATCAACGGGATTCGTTGACCGCGTTGCGTGACGCGATCGTCGACGATGCCGTCGGGTCCCATTACTGCGAACGCCTCACCGAGGCCGAACGTGCGCCGTTGCGACGGGTGCTCGACGTCGTCGAATCGGCATACGCGGCACATTCGACTGGCCGGGGGATCGAGGAAACGCTATGGGCCGCATGGCAGCGGACCGGTCTGGAACGACGCTGGGCGTCGGCCGCGATGCGCGGCGGACCGGCGGGCGAACAGGCCGACCGTGACCTCGACGCGGTGATGGCGATGTTCGAGGCGGCGGGGAGTTTCGCCGACAACCTGCCCGCGGCCGGGCCGGGAGGGTTCGTCCACTACCTGGGACAGTTGCAGATCCCGCGGGACAGCCGGGCCGCCGCCGCGATGACCGACTCGGTGACGGTGTGCTCGGCGCATGCGGCGGTGGGTCGCGAGTGGGATGTGGTGGCCGTCGCCGGCGTGCTGGACGGTCTGTGGCCGTCGCTGCGCAGTCGTGGAAGCGTACTCGGCACCGGGGCGCTGGTCGACCTGCTCGACGGGGTGGATCCCGATGCGCTCGACAAGCTCGCACGCCCGGTCGCCGCGCTCGCCGACGAACGGCGGCTGTTGCTCGTCGCGTGCACGCGGGCACGGCGGCGGCTGCTCGTCACGGCGGTCGAGGACGGGAGCGGTGACGCCTCGCCATCGCGTTTCGTCGGTGAACTCGCCGATGCGGTGACCAGATCCGACGGGCCGGCACACGACCCCGGTGAGGAGGGCACACCACTCGATCCCGGTGTGCAACGGGTGCTTTCGCTTCCTTCGCTGGTTGCCACCCTGCGATCCGTCGTCGTCGCGGGTGGAGCCGAACCCGACGAGCGCACGCGGGCGGCCGTGCGGCTGCTTGCGCAGCTGGCCGACTCCGACATTCCCGGCGCGCATCCACGCGACTGGTTCGGGTTGGCCCCGTCGAGCACGGATCATCCCCTGTGGACTCCGGAGAAGGGGCCGGTAGTTCTCTCCCCATCCAACGTCGACGCACTGAGCAAGTGTTCGCTGCGTTGGTTGCTGGAACGCAGCGGCGGCCGCGACGGCGACGCCGCACCCGCGGTCACCGGAAGCCTGGTCCATACGCTCGTGCAGGCGGTGGCCGGCGACCTCGACCCCGACGAGGTGACCGCGGCGCTGCGCGGCATCTGGGACCGCATCGACACCGGCGCCGCCTGGTTCTCCGCGCGTGAACTCGAACGTGCGGAGTCGATGCTGGTGCATTTCCGGGACTGGCTGCGCATCTCGCGCGCCGACCTCACCGAGGCCGGTGTGGAGTTGCCGGTGGATGCGACGGTGCCCGCCGACCCCGGGCCGCCCGATCCCGACCGGCCCGGTTCCGACCTCGACGTGCGTCTGCGCGGCCGCGTCGACCGGCTCGAAACCGATTCCGCCGGAAGGCCGGTCGTCGTCGACGTGAAGACGACCAAGTCGGCCATCACGAAGGCCGACGCGGAAGGCCATGCCCAGATGGCGGCCTACCAGGTGGCGATCGCCAACGGCGGTGTCGCCGCTCTCGGCCGCACCGAACCGGGCGGAGCACGACTGGTGTACGTGTCCTCTCCGCATCGCAGCACGGGCGCGGCGGAACGCACCCAGCCGCCGCTGTCGCCGGAACTGCTCGACGAGTGGATCGGCGTCGTGCGCCGCGCGGCCCGGGCCAGTGTCGGTCCGGAATACGCGGCAACCCCCAATCCGGGGTGCGTGCACTGTCGTCTGACGACGAGTTGCCCGGCCCAGATCCAGGGCAAGGCGGTCACCGATGATTAGCGCGAGTTCGCTGGCCGCCGCGCTGGGTCTGCCCAATCCCACGCCGGAACAGGTCGCGGTGATCGAGGGCCCGGTGGAACCGATGCTCGTGGTCGCCGGCGCCGGTGCCGGCAAGACGGAGACGATGGCCTCCCGGGTGGTGTGGCTCGTCGCCAATCAGATCGTCGGCCCCGACGAGATCCTGGGACTCACCTTCACCCGCAAGGCGGCCAGCGAACTCGGCGCGCGCATCCGGCGTCGGCTGTCGATGCTGTCCGGATCGCCTGCGCTCCGGTCGTGGGATCCGGACGGTTCGCTGACGGCCCGGCTGCGGGGCGCCGACCCCGAAGTCAGCACCTACCACGCGTATGCCGGCCGGCTCATCGGCGATTACGGTCTCCTGCTGCCCGTCGAGCCGCATTCGACGCTGCTCAGCGAGACCGAGCTGTGGCAACTGGCCTTCTCGGTGGTCGCCAACTGGCCGGGCGAACTGCACACCACCAAGACACCCGCGACCGTCACCGAGATGGTGCTCAAGCTCTACGGCGAGATGGCCGAACACCTCGTCGACGTCGACGACCTGCGGCGCGCGGGGTCGGATCTGTACGACATGGTGATGACGCTGCCGAAGGGGCCGCGCCAGCGCGGCGGGCCCAATCAGTCGCTGTTGCGGGTGCGGGAGGTGATCGACGAACGGCGGGAGCTGATCCCGATGGTGGTCGCGCTCGCCGACACGATGCGCGAACAGGCAGCGCTCGACTTCGGCAGCCAGATGTCGATGGCCGCGCGGCTCGTCGTGGCCAATCCGGAAGTGGTTGCCGCCGAACGCACGTCGTTCCGCGCGGTGCTGCTCGACGAGTATCAGGACACCGGACACTCGCAGCGGGTGCTGCTGTCGACGCTGTTCGGCGCCCGTGGGGCCCGCGCGCATCCGGTCGCGGTGACCGCGGTCGGCGATCCGATCCAGTCCATCTACGGCTGGCGTGGGGCGTCGGCCGCCAATCTGCCGCGCTTCGCCGCGGACTTTCCCCGTCCCGACGGCAGGCCGGCGGAACGTCGTGAACTGCTGACGAGTTGGCGCAACTCGGTGAACGGGCTTCGCCTGGCCAACCACATCTCCGAGGAACTACGCCGCCGGGGCATTCCGGTGAGCGTCCTGCGCCCTCGGCCCGACGCCCCGTCGGGCACCGCGTCGATCACGCTGACGCAGACCGTGCTCGACGAACGCGCCTGGGTTGCCGACGCGATCGAGGCGCACTACCGCGCCGCCGAGGATTCCGGGGAGGCGCCACCGACCGCCGCAATTCTGGTGCGCCGCAACGAGGATTCGGCACCTCTGGCCGCCGAGCTGGAGGCGCGGGGAATTCCGGCCGAGGTGGTGGGTATCGGTGGGCTGTTGCACGTGCCGGAGATCGAGGACATCGTGGCGACGCTGCGGGTGATGGCAGATCCGATGGCCGGCACCGCCGCGATGCGACTGCTCACCGGCGCCCGATGGCGGCTGGGCGCGGCCGATCTCGCCGCCCTGTGGCGGCGCGCCACCGAGCTGGCCGCCGAAGAGATCGCAGCGGCCGGCGGCACCGTCACCAGCCGCGAACAACTCGACGCCGCACTGGACGCGGTTCTGCCCACCGAGGTGGTCGATCGCGCCGGGATCGCCGACGCCGTCATCGATCCCGGCGAGCCGACCCGCTACAGCCCCGACGGATATGCCCGCATCCGTGCCTTCGGTGCGCAGTTGGAGTCGCTGCGACGCCGCATCGGTGCGCCTCTGCCGGAACTGGTCGCCGACGTCGAAAACGTGATCGGCGTCGGGGTCGAGGCGCAGATCCGGGCGCGGCGGATGCGTGGCGCGATCACCGGTCGCGAGCACCTGGACGCCTTCGCCGAGTACGTCACTCACTACGCCGACCGTCCCGGAGCCAATCTGCCTGGCCTGCTTGCCTTTCTGCAAGCGGCCGAGGCCATCGAGAAAGGTTTGGAACCGGGCCGGATCGAGGTGGCGGCCCAGCGGGTCCAGATCCTCACGGTGCACGCCGCCAAGGGCCTCGAATGGGATGTCGTGGCGATTCCGCATCTGTGCAAGGGAATCTTCCCGGGCGGCAAGGCTGATTCGACGTGGCTGGGCAGCGCGCGGGAACTCCCGGCCAAGCTGCGCGGAGATCTGGCGGTCGCCGCGGAACAGGGCAACGATCATCCCGAAGGCTTTCCGACGCTCGATCTGCACACGGTCGGTGACCGAAAAGAACTCGAGGACAAGCTGACCGAGCACAAGGAGGCAATCGCGCAGCGGCGGCTCGAGGAAGACCGCCGACTCCTCTATGTGGCGCTGACCCGAGCGCGCCACGACGTGTACATCTCGGCGCACCAGTGGTCGGAGACCGGGGACAAGCCGCGCGGCGGATCGGACTTCTTCGCCGAGTTGCTCGCCGAGATCTCCTCGACCATCGCCGACCCCACGGCGAACTCCGACGGCCTCACGGTCGACACCATCGCACCCGACCCGGAGGACGGCGCAGCCAATCCGCTCGCGGAGCATGTGGTGGCCGCGCCGTGGCCGGCGGATCCACTGATCGGACACCGGGATTCGGTGCAGACGGCCGCCGACCTCGTGCTCGCCGAGATCGCCGGCCGCGATCTGCCCACGCTGTTCGACGACGCACCGTCGGCCGAGAGCGGGGCACAGACCGACGATGACGAGGTGGCGGCGTGGGAGGCCGAGGTGTCGGCGTTGCTGGCCGAACACCGGGCCGGGAATCAGGCACTCGTGGAGGTCGAGTTGCCGACCCATCTGTCGGTCAGTCAGCTCGTCGAACTCGACATCGATTCCGATGAGTTCGCGCGCCGGTTGCGGCGTCCGACCCCCTTCCGGCCCAACCCGACCGCACGGCGCGGCACCGCTTTCCACGCCTGGGTGGAGCGATGGTTCGGCGCCACCCGACTCCTCGACATCGACGAACTGCCCGGAGCCGCGGACGCCGCTGCCGCCCCCGACACCGACCTCGAGGCCCTGCGTGAGGCGTTCCTCGCCTCGCCGTGGGCGTCGCGCAGCCCGAGCGAGGTGGAGGTGCCGTTCGAGACAGTGATCGGCGGGATCGTCGTCCGGGGACGGATCGACGCCGTGTTCGCCGAGCCCGACGGCGGCTGGACGGTGATCGACTGGAAGACGGGAGCGGTTCCGGAACCGGCCCGACGCGAATCGTTGTTCGTCCAGCTCGCGGCGTATCGCATCGCGTGGGCGCAGTTGGCCGGGGTGCCGATCGATCGCGTGCAGGCGGCGTTCCACTATGTCCGTTCGGGTCATACCCTGCAAGCCGACCACCTGCCCGACGAAACCGCTCTCGCGGCGAAGCTCGCACCATGAGCTCGATGCGTTAGATTCCTCAGTGTGAGCGAACCGTTCGAGCACCGATGCGGCCATGCGTAACCGCCTGCGCCGACGATTCGCCGGCGAACAACTCGCCGATCGGCCCGATTACGACCTGGTCGGGGTCGTCCGCATCCCGGAGCTGCAGCAGAGCCCTGGCCGTGCCATCGGCAAGCGGGTGGTGTTCGCCATCGTCGCGCTGTTCTTCACCGCAGGCCTGGTCTACCTCGACCGCGACGGCTACCGCGACGTCCAGGACTCGCCGCTGTCCTTCCTGGACGCCATGTACTATTCGGCGGTCACGCTCTCGACCACCGGCTATGGCGACATCACGCCATATACACCCGAGGCCCGGCTCATCAACCTGCTGATCATCACCCCGCTGCGCGTCCTGTTCCTGATCGTCTTGATCGGTACGACACTGGAAGTGCTCACCGAGCGATCGCGGCAAGCCCTCAAGATCCAGCGTTGGAGGAACAACGTGCGCAATCACACCGTCGTCATCGGCTACGGCACCAAGGGCCGCACCGCGGTCGACGCCATGGTCGGGGACGGGATCAAGCCCGCCGAGATCGTGGTCGTGGACGCCAACCCGGACGTACTCGAAGCGGCCGCTGCCGACGGCCTGGTCACCGTGCGCGGCGATGCCACCAAGTCCGATGTCCTGCGTCTGGCCGGTGTCGCCCACGCGTCGAGCATCGTCGTCGCCGCCAATCGCGACGACACCGCTGTGCTCGCCACGCTCACCGCCCGCGAGATCAATCCGCGCGCCAAGATCGTCGCGTCGATTCGGGAATCCGAGAACACCCATCTGATGCGCCAATCGGGCGCCAACTCGGTGGTGGTGTCGTCGGAGACCGCCGGACGGTTGCTCGGGATCGCGACGATGACCCCGTCGGTGGTCGAGGTGATCGAGGATCTCCTGACTCCGGATGCCGGATACGCGATCGCCGAACGTGAGGTCGAACCGTCGGAATCCGGTGGATCGCCCTCGCACACCCGCGACATCGTGCTCGGTGTCGTCCGCAACGGCACACTGCATCGGGTCGACGACGCCGAGGTCGAACAGATCGAGGTCGGCGACCGACTGCTCTATGTGCGCAAGGGGTCGGCGGAGTGAGTCGACGATGAGTGGCGCCGAGTTCAGCCTTCGTCAGCCGCCGCTGCTCTCGCGCGCGGGTTTCGATCGGGCCGACGAGATCCGCGACGATCCGGCGCGGATGTCCGCCGGTTGGCCGAGCGCCCGCGTTCTGCTGATCGACGCGGATGGACGCTACCCGGTCAACGACAGCGGGGGACTGCACTGGATCCCCGCCGCTGACCTTGCGGACGCGCCACCGGGCGACGCGATTCTGCTGGGCGTGGCCGGCGGCGACCTGTGGGCGCGCCGCGTCGACCACATCGACGGGCCGACCGACGACGCCCGACGCGGGGCGGTGCGGCTGTCCGCGGACGAGGCGGGTCTGCTTGCAACTGCTCTCGGAATCCTGAATTGGCATGCGACGGCGAGTTATTCGCCGGTCGACGGAGCGGCGACGGCGCCGGCGCGTGGTGGCTGGGTACGCCGCGGGGTCGACTCCGGACGCGACGAATTCCCCCGCACCGACCCGGCGATCATCACCGTCGTGCACGACGGCGCCGACCGCGTGCTGCTCGGCCGGCAGGCCGTGTGGCCCGACGGTTGGTATTCGACGCTCGCCGGATTCGTCGAGCCAGGAGAGTCGTTGGAGCAGTGTGTGATTCGCGAGGTCCACGAGGAAGTGGGCATCACCGTCACCGAACCGCGCTACCTCGGCAGCCAGCCGTGGCCGTTCCCGCGATCGCTGATGCTGGGTTTCGCCGCGATCGGCGACCCCGAGCACGAACTGCACTACCTCGACGGCGAGATCGGGCACGCGCAGTGGTTCCACCGCGACGAGGTCCGCGCGGCGCTCGCCCGCGGCGACGATTGGGTGCGACCCGAGGCCGGCGCCGAGACACCTGCAACTGACACCCATCGGCTCCGGCTGCCCGGTTCCATCTCGATCGCGCGGGCGATGATCGAGTCCTGGGCCGCGGGTTGAGGTGGGAACAGTGCGGCACCGCGTGGTGTTATTGACCACATGAGCAATGTGATCGACGACGAGGCCGGCGCGCGGACCTCGGACACTGGTGAACTGACCATGTACACCACCTCGTGGTGCGGCTTCTGTGCGCGACTGAAGACCGGCCTGCGCAGCAGCGGCATCCACTGGCAGGAGATCGACATCGAGCTCAACCCCGACGCGGCCGAGTTCGTGGGCAGCGTCAACGGCGGCAACCACGTGGTCCCGACCGTCCTCTACGCAGACGGCACCACCGCCACCAACCCGTCGATCGCCGAGGTCAAGGCCAAACTGGGCGTCTGATCGTCCCGACCTTCTCCCTCAACCCACCGCTCCCTGAGGTGCTCGAGGCGCTGGCCGAGAGCCTCGAAGGGCCTGGTGAGACAACAACTCCACCTCGCCATGGGCTTCGAGGCTCGCAGGCTCGCACCTAGCCAGCGGTAGGGGCGCCTCGCGCCTTCGCCGGCGGAAGAACGGTGGAAGCAGCATGGCGGGTAAGACGTCGGTGGTGGGTGAGATAGTGGACGGCGTGTCCGATCCGAGTCGTCTTCGCAATGCGCCAACGCAGGCCGCAGGCCTCGATCCCGAGCAGAGTGCTGCGGTCCTCGCGCCTCGCGGTCCGGTGTGTGTTCTGGCCGGTGCCGGAACCGGCAAGACGCGTACGATCACCCGGCGGATCGCGCATCTGATCGAGAGCGGCCAGGTCAATCCGGGCCAGGTACTCGCGGTGACGTTCACTGCTCGCGCCGCGGGTGAGATGCGGACGCGGCTCCGCTCGCTCGGAGTGGGTGGCCCGCGCGGCACCGACAGCGTTGCCGCCCAGACCTTTCACGCCGCAGCGATGCGCCAACTGCGTTACTTCTGGCCGCGAGCGTTCGGCAGCGCGCGGTGGGAACTGCTCGACAACAAGTTTCCGGTCGTCTCACGGTCGGCGCGACGCGCCCGACTCGACACCTCGACAGACACCGTGCGCGACCTCGCGTCGGAGATCGAGTGGGCCAAGGCGTCGCTGATCGATCCCGAGCACTATGCGGAGGCGGCGTTGCGCGTCGGCCGCGACACCCCGGCACCGCCCTCCCAGGTGGCTGCGGTGTACGGGCATTACGAGGATGCCAAGGTGTCGGCGGACGGTGACCGGATGCTCGACTTCGACGATCTGCTGATCTACATGACGCAGATCCTGGCCGCCGATCCTGGTGTGGCAGAAGAGTTCCGGTCACGCTACCGGTGTTTCGTCGTCGATGAGTACCAGGACGTGACCCCGGTACAGCAGGGTTTGCTCAACGCATGGCTGGGCGACCGGGACGACCTGACCGTCGTCGGCGACGCCAACCAGACGATCTACACGTTCACCGGCGCGACGCCGTCGTACCTGCTGGATTTCGGCCGTCGGTTCCCGGATGCGACGGTGGTCCGCCTGGAACGCGACTACCGGTCGACGCCGCAGGTCGTCGATCTCGCCAACCAGGTGATCGGGGCTGCGCGCGGGCGGATCGCCGGTACACGGCTCAAGCTGGTCGGGCAGCGGCAGGCGGGCCCCGAGCCGCAATTCGCTGAGTACGACGACGAACCGGCCGCCGCATCGGCGGTGACCGCTGAGATCGCGCGCCTGGTGGATTCGGGGGTGTCACCCGCCGAGATCGCAATCCTCTACCGCGTCAACGCCCAGTCGGAGAGTTATGAAGAGGCGCTGACCGAGGCGGGGATTCCGTATCAGGTGCGCGGCGGGGAGGCGTTCTTCACCCGGACCGAGATCCGGCAGGCGATGCGGCAGCTCACCGTGATGGCCGGACGTGAACTGCCGGCCGACGCCGAGGTTGCCACCGTCGTGCGCGCGGTTCTCGCCGAGCTCGGTTTGTCCGACGAAGAACCGGCCGGTGCGCAGGCACGTAGCCGGTGGCAGTCGTTGCGCGCCTTGGAGATGCTGACCGCCGACATGGTCACGGAGAATTCCGACCTCACGCTGCCTGAACTCGTCGCCGAACTGTCGGTGCGTGCGCAGGCGCGGCAGCCGCCGACCGTCCAGGGCGTCACCTTGTCGTCGTTGCATGCGGCCAAGGGACTCGAATGGGATGCGGTGTTCCTGGTGGGACTGACCGACGGTTCGCTGCCGATCAGCCAGGCGATCAAGGCCTCGGCCGACGAGATCGAAGAGGAGCGGCGCCTGTTCTACGTCGGGGTGACCCGGGCGCGCGAGCATCTGCACCTGTCGTGGGCACTGGCCCGTAACGAGGGCGGCCGCCCGCGACGCCGTTCGCGTTTTCTCGCCGACCTGGTGCCCGACGACTCTCCGGCCTCCCGTGTTGCGCCGGAGCGTAAGTCACGGCGAGGCCCGGTGTGCCGCGTGTGCGGGACTCGGTTGATGGATTCCACCGCGACGCTGCTGGGCCGATGCGCGGACTGTCCGTCCGACCTCGACGAGGGTCTGCTGGTGGCGCTCAAGGAGTGGCGCCGCGATCGGGCGCAGACGAAGAAGGTGCCGGCCTATGTGGTGTTCTCCGACAAGACGCTGACCGCCATCGCCGAGCAACGTCCCACCGACACCGCCGCGCTGGTGTCGATCTCCGGGATTGGTGCGCAGAAGCTCTCCGAGTACGGCGAGGAGATCTTGGATTTGGTGAAAACCGCAGGTCAAAAATAGGTTGTGCGATCCTGCGGACACCACCTACCCTGGTTGAGTCAGCACGGGGTGACAGGTGCGTGTCCATCGCATCGCAGGAGCTCACGTGGAAGCCATCGAGAAGGAAAGGAGCGGACAAGTGAACGGAATCAATATGTATCTGGCCGGCGGTAGCTGCCTGCCTGTGGCCAAGCCGTGTGCGGCACCCATCAGCGGTGTTGCGGCTGTCGATACCCGGATTCGTCGCGACCGCTCCTGGGCGGTCGCAGTACCGCGTTCGATGGCCCTCCATCTGGCGGCAACGCATGCAGCGTTCGCCGGAGCACCGGCCGCCGAAGCACGAGCGCTAGAGCGGTTCCCCGTGCAGCATCGAAGTTCATGGAGTAGTTGACTCCACGACATTCGGGCCACGGGCGAATCGCAGAAGCGAACCCGTGGCCCTTTTTGTGAAGCCCCACACGGTTCTCATCTCACGATGAGAAGCGAAGCGGCTCTCCCACATTGAGGACTCGGGTCGGAGAACACCCAAGTATCACGAGCAGATGTGGAGAGCAGAATGACTGTCGAATGCGTTCTCGAATCCTGTCTTTCGGCGAACCGCGTGTCGGTTGGCCGATTGGACCTGCCCTGCCAGGTGGCCGATGCAGACCTGTGGTTCGCCGAGGACCCGCGCGACCTCGAGCGCGCAAAGGAACTGTGCGCCGAGTGCCCGTTGCGGACGCAGTGCTTGCAGGCTGCGATGGATCGGGCCGAGCCCTGGGGTGTCTGGGGCGGGGAGATCTTCGAGCGCGGCACCGTCATCGCGCGCAAGCGGCCGCGTGGCCGCCCGCGTAAGACGGTCGCGTGAGAAGTGAAGAATCGGTTGCCATGGCGCTCGGAAAGCGAGCGCCATGGCAACCGATTGCTATTCGTCGAGGTTCGGGCGACGTCAGGCCAGGCCCGGAA
This sequence comes from Gordonia sp. NPDC003422, assembly GCF_053588675.1. Lineage (NCBI taxonomy): Bacteria > Bacillati > Actinomycetota > Actinomycetes > Mycobacteriales > Gordoniaceae > Gordonia > Gordonia sp. NPDC003422. The sequence continues at coordinate 41,897 of NZ_JBSFQL010000006.1, read as the reverse complement.
CCCACTTTTCCATGATGGCGCGGTACGGTGCGTTTGCCTCGAGCTGTGATGCGATGCCCACGCAGCCGCCGAGTACCCGGAAAACCATGACGAAACGCTTGGGCACGTTGAGATTTCGCGATGTCTTGTACACGTCACCCCGGACGTCGGTGGCCTTGCCCGCCGCGCGCTGCATCCACTTGCGGGTGAAGTGGAACGACTCGGTGTACAGCGGATCGACGTAGGGCTTCAGGTAGGCCTCGATGTCGGCGGCCTCCACCTTGTCGGCGCGGGACGCCAGAATGAAGTCCGACTCCACCATCAGCTCTTTGAGTTCGGCGTACTTCTTGTCGCGGGCCAGTCGCAGGATCGGTCCGGTCTCCGGCGGCAGTCCGCCGGGGTAGTGGCCGACCGCGCCGAAGTCGAGCACACCGAAGCGGCCGTCGTCGGCGATGAAGAAGTTGCCGGGATGCGGGTCGCCGTGGAGCAGACCCAACCGGAATGGTGAGCTCACCTCGAACTCGGCCATCCGTGCGGCGGCGGCATCGCGCGTCGCCTGGTCGCCGGTGGTGATGATCTTCGACAGCGCAGTGCCTTCGACCCATTCGGAGACGACCACCTTGGGCGCGCTCGCCACGACCTTGGGGATGAGGAACTGCTCGTCGCCGTCGAACTCTTTGGCGAAAGCACGCTGGTTGTCGGCCTCACCGAGATAGTCCAGTTCGGCCTCGGTCCGGTCGATGAGCTCGTCCATCATCGCCTTGACGTCGGTGCCGGGCGAGAGTTTCTGCAGCAGACCCGACATGCGCGACAGGGTCTTGAGGTCGGCCTTCAAGGCGTGGTCGGCGCCCGGGTACTGCACCTTCACTGCGACGGTGCGCCCGTCGGACCACACGCCCTTGTGGACCTGCCCGATACTCGCCGAAGCGGCCGGGGTGTCGGAGAACTCCTCGAAGCGTTCGCGCCAGCGGGTGCCCAGCTGTTGGTCGAGGACCTTGTGGACCTTGTCCGCCGACATCGGCGGTGCGTCGGCCTGCAGCTTGGTGAGTGCCTCGCGGAATGGCTCCCCGAACTCGTCGGGAATGGCGGCCTCCATGATGGAGAGCGCCTGGCCCACCTTCATGGCCCCGCCCTTGAGTTCGCCGAGAACCGAGAACAATTGCTCGGCGGACTTCTCCAGCAACTCCTGATTGACTTGGTCTTTGTCCTTGCCGACCATGCGCTTGCCGAAGCCTGCGGCCGCGCGGCCGGCCATTCCGATGGGGAGAGACGCCAGCTTCGCGTTGCGCCGACCCTGCCCCCTGGTGATGTCGGTCATAGCATCCTTTCCCCGTCAAGAATAGATGACGGACCCTCATGTTCGGCGCGGGGGCGACATTCGCACAGCGGGTGCGGCGGCCACTGCGTGAACTCGATGCGTGCCGTGTCCGGCCGGAACTCGAGGACCCTGTCGAACAGTAGCGGTCGCGAACCGTCCGACGCCGGACGGACACGGCCCGGGTTCTGCAGGGCTGTGCAGAGTTGCTCGATCTGGACATGCGCGAGTGCTGCGGTGGTGCGGATAGTTGCCGAACTCGCGTAGCCGGGCTGCCGGACGAGTTGCGCGGCGAGCAACGGCCAGTCGGGTTCCATCGTGGTGCGGTGGTGGTCGGCGCACCGCAGGCAACTGGACATGCCGGGGAGAACGAGCGGGCCGACAACACCGACGCCATCACGAACCCGGACCTGGAGGTGGGGAATGCGTAGTCGTGCCAGGGCGCTCGTCAAGCTCGGATCGTGCACCAGGAAGTCGGTCAGGACAACAAGATTCGTGTCCCAGGTCTCGATGGCTCCGGCGCCGGGGCGTCGTGCGGTGTGGCGTGCGGAGATCCCCGTCTCCGACAGCAGCGAACCGATCAGATCGGCCAGTGGCCCTTGCCCGTGAATACGTACGCGCAGTGCGGGTTCGGCGGACGCGGCCGCCGGCACGCGCGCTTTTCCGGCGGACACCAGGCGCGACAGGATCTCGTCGACGTCGGCGGTGTTGAGACCCGCGGCCCGGATACGCATGGCGACGTCCTCCGGGCGGCAGGGCTGCTGCATGGAACGCAGCAGGTCCGCCACCGCGGATGCCTGCACTTGGGCGTCGACGTCGATGACGAGACTGTCGGCCGGATCGGTGCCGATGTGTACCCGATTGGCCGGGCGCACGAGAATCGGTGTTCCGGGCTGGATCATCGGAAGCGTGGCCGGTCGGGTCTCCATGACCAGACTCTGCCAGGCTGCGGCGCGTCGAATCAGTGTGGCGGCGAGTTATCCACAGGCATGGCTCCCGCGTCGACGACTATGGAGTCTTCGGCGGGTCGTCGGACTCGCCCGAGGTGTCGTCGTCGCGTTCGGCCGCCAACGTCCGCTCGAGTTCGGCGATCGGGTCGTCGAGGGCTCCGGTGTCACCACCGATGACCCGGTCGATGAATGCGGCCGGTTGGTCGAGATCTTCGCCGTCGGGCATGAGGTCGGGATGTGCCCAGACGCCGTCGCGGGTCGCGATGTCGGAGGCATCGAGCAGCTTGCGCCACAGATCCGACGCCTCACGCACCTTTCGTGGGCGCAGTTCCAGTCCCACCAGGGTCGCGAAGGTCTGCTCGGCGGGTCCGCCCGACGCCCGACGCCGACGCATGGTCTCGGTGAGCGCGCCGGTACTCGGGATCCGGTCACCGAGTGCCTGACCGACGACCGATTCGACCCACCCTTCGATGAGTGCGAGCAAGGTCTCGAGCCGGTTGAGTGCGGCCTTCTGCTCGGGTGTCGTGGTCGGCTCGAACGACGCCGACGACCCGATCAGCTCCTCGAGTTTGCCGGGGTTGGAGAACAGTTCGGTGGGGTCGATGCTCGACGTCGCGTCAGCGATTCCGCTGAAGTCGACACTGATCCCGCGGGCGTATTCCTCCACGGTGGACAGCAGTCGTTGGCGGAGCCACGGAACGTGCGTGAACAAACGGACGTGGGCGGCCTCGCGCGCGGCGAGGAACACGATGATCTCTTGCGCGGGCTGCTCGAGACCTTCGGCGAACTTCGCGATCGCCTCGGGGAGGAGTACCGCCACACCCTCGGCTGCCAACGGGAGGCCGATGTCGGTGGAGGTGAGCACCTCCTTGGCGAGCTGTCCGAGACCCTGCCCGAGTTGGGTACCGAAGGCCATGCCGCTCATCTGGGTGAGCATGCCCATCATCGGCCCGGCGAACTGTGCGGCCTCCGCGGGCAGGTTGTCCTGCCACGTCCGGGCGAGCTGCTCGGCGACCGGATTGCACAGGCCCTTCCATGTGGGCAGCGTCTCTTCGAGCCACTGCACGGGGGTCCACGCCACCGACTGCGACACTCCGCTGGGCAGGGTGGTCGCGTCGTCGAGCCAGACGTCGGCAAGACGCACGGCGTCGGCGACGGCGCCGGTCTCCTTGGCGAGAACGGGTGTGAACGAACCGATCTGCTGACGAGCCAAGTTGGTCGCGACCTGGTAGTTCACCGGTCCCTGGCCGCCGCCGGTCATGCCGGCGCCCATGCCGCTGAGCATGCTGCCCAGTTGGGAGAACATCTGACCCAGCGCAGCCGGATCCATCGACGACGGGTCGAATCCGGCCGGTCCGTCGGATTCTTTGCGGCGGTCGTCGTCGTCACCGGACGACGAGAAGCCGAAGGGCAGGTCACTCATGCCATCCACGGTACCGCTCGAATACCGCCAGATCGGGGGTGAGGTGTTCGCGTTGAGCGTAGTGCGCTCAAGACATGCGGGGGTGCCGGTGGAATCGCTAACGTGAGCGGAATGACGCTGCAGGCCCAGTACCGCCGGATCGCCACGGTCGCGGTGACCACGCTGGTACTCGTCGTACTTCTCGTGCTCGGCACCCAGGTGCTCGTGCCCTACGTCGCGCTCGGGCCCGGGCCGACGCTGAACACGCTCGGGACCGCGCAGGTGAAGGGGCAGGACGGCAAGGTTCAGACGCTCCCGATCGTCGACATCCAGGGTGCCCAGCTCGACCCGACGACCGGAAACCTGAACCTGACCACCGTGTCGGTGACCGACGGTTTGAGTCTCTTCGAAGCGATGGGCAAATGGCTGTCCGGCGAGTACGCACTGCAACCACGCGACCGCATCTACGACCCGGACAAGACCACCGACCAGGTGCGTGAGGAAAACGCCCAGCAGATGACCGGGTCGGAGGACGACGCGACCGCAGCGGCGCTACGGTTCCTCAACCGGCCGACCAAGCTGGTGATCGGCACGATCGTGTCCAGCGGACCGTCGTCGACCGTCCTGAAACTCGGTGACCAGGTGAATCGCGTCGGCGGCACCCCTGTCGTGACCGCCGAGGACTTCGACAACGCGGTGGAGAAAGCTCCCGTCGGCAAGCCCCTCACGCTCGACATCGTGCGCAACAACGTTCCGTCGGCAGTCTCGGTGATTCCGCGATCCGACGCGCGCGAACCCGGCAAGGCGAACATCGGGGCCGACGGGGCGGTCGTCAACGCCGACCCCGGGCTCAAGATCACCTACTCCGTCGGCGACATCGGCGGACCGTCGGCCGGAATGATGCTGTCGCTGGCCGTCATCGACAAGCTCAGCCCCGGTGAACTCACGCACGGAAAGTTCATCGCCGGCACCGGCACGATCACCGACACCGGAGTGGTCGGGCCGATCGGCGGCATCACCCACAAGACCCGCGCCGCCCGAGACGCCGGGGCGACCGTCTTCCTGGTGCCCGGCAGCAACTGTTCCGAAGCCGCCTCCGACAAACCGGACGGCCTCGAGTTGGTGAAGGTCGACTCCCTGCAAGGCGCGGTCGACTCCCTCAACGCCCTCGGAGCCGGACGGCCGGTCACGCACTGCTGACGCGGTACGCCGCTACCTGGGTGCTCGGAGAACCACCACCGCTGCCTGAGGTGTGAGGAGCGCTAGCGACGAACCTCGAAGGCCTGGTGAGACGACAATGCCCTCTCACCAGGGGCTTCGAGGCTCGCAGGCTCGCACCTGAGCCGGCGTTACGAGGCGTCTGGCTCGAACGTCGCGGCAAGCGCTTCGACGAGGTCGACGGCGAGGTCGGGGTGGGTCAGCAACTCGTCGGACGCGGGTTCGGTGAGCAGTCGCATCATCGCGAGGCGCGGTCCGTCGCGCAGCACGCCGACGGCGAGCCGGGCGGGCTGCTCGGCTTGTCGCGACGCCGCGTCGGCGGGCGGTGCGACGGTGATCTGGGTGGTCAGCACAGCGCCGGTGACCGCCTCCGGCCAGGCTGCGGTGGCCAGGAATTCGTCGGGGTCGTCGATCTCCTGCTGGACGGGGCTCAGTTCGGACGCGTCGTCGTCGGCGACGAGACCGGGTTCCAATTCGGCCAGCACCGACGTCGGGACCAGCGCGAACACGGCCGGTTGCGCACCGAGCCCCGCGGTGTGGTCGATGACTTCTCGCATCGCCGAACCGAGTGCATCGGGGGAGAATCGTCGAGGCGTCATGCCGTCATCATTCCCTCCACAGCCAGTTGGCAGGGAACCCACACGCGAATGTGATCGTTATGACGTTTCGAGCGGTCAGTAGAGTGGGCGCAACGACACTCGGCGCGACCGGCCGGAAGATCCAGCCGACGTCATGTCCGGATTGAGAATTTTGGAGAGTGGGTCAGGTGGGCGTTCGCGGGCCGGCAGGGATGCCGACACTGTCACGCAGGAGCAAGATCGCCATTGGGATCGGCGTCGGCATTCTGGTGCTGCTGCTCGTCGGGCCACGGTTGGTGTCGATCACCACCGACTGGCTCTGGTACAAGGACCTCGGCTACTCGCAGGTGTTCTCGACCATCGCCTGGACCCGCATCATCCTGTTCCTGATCACCACGATCGTGGTCGGCGGTCTGATCTTCGGCGCGATAGCGGTGGCCTACCGATCCCGACCGGTGTTCGTGCCGACGAGCGGACCCGCCGATCCGCTGGCGCGCTATCGGACGGCGATCATGGCGCGGGTCCGATGGTTCGGCATCGTGCCGGCGGTGATCATCGGTGCGCTCGCCGGGCTGGTGGCCCAGGGTTCGTGGGCGACGGTGCAGGTCTTCTTGCACGGCACGGACTTCGGTGTCCGCGATCCGCAGTTCGGTCTCGACATCGGCTTCTACGCTTTCGACCTGCCGTTCTACCGGTTTGTCCTGAATCTGCTGTTCGTGGTCGTGGTGATCGCATTCATCGCGAACCTGGTGACCCACTATCTGTTCGGCGGAATCCGGCTCGGTGGCGGCAGCGGAGCGCTGACCACGGCCGCGCGCATCCAGCTCGCCGTGCTGGCCGGAACCTTCTTGCTACTCAAGGCCGTTGCCTACTGGTTCGACCGGTACTCTTTGCTGAGCAGCGACCGCAAGGCCGAGATCTTCCCAGGCGCCGGCTACACCGACATCAACGCGGTGCTGCCGTCGAAGCTGATCCTCATGTCCATCGCCATCATCTGTGCGGTGGCGTTCTTCGCCGGGGTTGTACTGCGTGACTTGCGTATTCCGGCGCTGGCGACGGTGCTGATGTTGTTCTCGGCGCTGCTGATCGGCGTCGGGTGGCCGCTCGCGATGGAGCAGTTCTCGGTGAAGCCGAACGCCGCGCAGAAGGAATCCGAATACATCCAGCGCGCGCTCGACGGGACGCGTCAGGCCTACGGCATCGGCCAAGACAATGTCGAGTACCAGCGGGACTGGACCGCCCAACCGGCCACTGCGACAACGGTGAACGCAGACACCACGACACTGTCGAACATTCGTATCCTCGATCCGAACGTGGTGTCGCCGACGTTCCGTCAGCAGCAGCAGCGCCGCAACTTCTACGGTTTCCCGACTCAGCTTGCCGTCGACCGGTACCGGGTCGACGGACAGTTGCGCGACTACGTCGTGTCGGTCCGTGAACTCGACCCCAGCCAGTACCAGGGCAACCAGACCAACTGGCTCAACAAGCACCTCGTATTCACCCACGGCGACGGATTTGTCGCAGCGCCGGCCAACCGTGTCCGCGAACCGGTGAACGACAACGACGACAACGACATCGACAGCGGCGGTGATCCGCTGTACTTCGTCACCGACACCACCAACGTCAACAACGCCGAGCATCAGCAGGACGCGCCGATCGTGGTGAAGCAGCCGAGGATCTACTTCGGCGAGTTGATCGCCAAGGTCGATCCCGACTACGCGATCGTCGGCTCCAACAATGGTCAGCCGCGCGAGTTCGACGGCGGCAGCGACGACGGCGCGCGCTACACCTACACGGGTACCGCCGGTGTGGGACTGGGCAATTGGTTCACCCGCGCGATGTATGCGGTGAAGTTCACCGAGCGCAACTTCATCCTGTCGAGCGAGATCACCGACGCGTCGCGGATTATCTACAACCGCGACCCGCGGGACAGGGTGAAGAAGGTCGCGCCGTGGCTGACTGTCGACTCCAAGACATACCCGGCGGTGATGGCCGATGGCTCGATCAAGTGGATCGTCGACGGCTACACCACGCTCGACAACTACCCGTACTCGCAGCCGACGTCGTTGCAGAGTGCGACCGCCGACGCCCAGGACCTCAATCCGGGACAGACGGGTCGCACCCAGGTGAACAAGACGATCGGGTATGTCCGCAACTCGGTGAAGGCGACCGTCGATGCCTACACCGGTGAAGTGACGCTCTACGAGTTCGACACCAAGGATCCGGTTCTGAAGACCTGGCGAAAGGTGTTCCCGGGCACAGTGAAGAGCCGCGCCGAGTTCGACCAGAACACGTCGCTGCGCGAGCATGTGCGCTACCCCGAGGACATCTTCAAGATCCAGCGGTCGCTGCTGACGCAGTACCACGTCGATTCACCGCAGACCTTCTTCCAGGGCAACGACCGTTGGTCGGTTCCGCCGGACCCCACCAATTCCGATGCCGCACAACGCGGTCTGGACCAGCCGCCGTATTACTTCGTGGCCAGGGACCCACGCACGCAACAGGCGTCGTTCCAGTTGACCTCGGTGCTGAACCGTCTCGACCGGCCCATCCTGGGTGCATACGTGACCGTGTCGTCCGAGCCGGGAAGCTACGGGCAGATCACCGTCAAGGAACTGCCGGGCAACAACCAGCGGTCGGGTCCCGTGCAGGCGTTCAACCCGATGAAGGCCGACGGGCGTGTGGCGCAATCGCAGCGCGACCTCCAGGCCACCGCGACGGTGACCTTCGGTAACCTGCTGACACTTCCGGTGGGGGACAACGGGATTCTGTACGTGGTCCCGATGTACGCGCAGGCGCAGGCGGCCGAGGCGTTCCCGCGCCTGTTCCGGGTGATCACCCGCTACGAGCCGGGTAATGGGCAGTCGAGCATCGGTTATGCGACGACCACTGCGGAGGCGTTGCGACAGGTCGGCATCAACCCGGGTGCTGTCGGGATTCCCGAACCGGCACCGACCGACACCGACAACCAGCCACAGCCTCAACCGCAACCACAACCGCAGGGAGGACAGCCGACTGCTGCCCAACGGGATGCGGTCAAGGCCATGGACGAGGCATTGCAGAAGCTGACACAGGCGCAGACCAGTGGCGATTTCCAGGCCTATGGCGCGGCACTCGAACAGCTGAAACGTGCTGTCGCACAGTACGAGGCGGCTCAGCCGGCGGGTTGATCAGGCGTAGCTAGTGCGAGGAAGCGCTTCTACCGATGGCTGAGGTGCGAGCCCCCTACCGCTGGCTGAGGTGTGAGGAGCGCAAGCGACGAGCCTCGAAGCCCCTGGTGAGATGACGATGTTGTCTCGCCAGCCCTTCGAGGCTCGCAAGCTCGCGCCTCAGGGAGCGGATGGGTCGCGCAGGGAGCGGAGGGCTGGGTCGCTCAGGGCGCGGCGGAAACTCAGTCGCGGTACTCGTGCAAGTAGCGGTCGGTCTCGGCCGGGGTGTTGTCGGGTATCACCGGTGAGTGGTGGTAGCGGTGGATCAGCGACGTGAAGATCGTGACGGCGCCCGCGAACGCGGCGACCATCCCCAATCCGCACAGGATCGCCGGGCCGGTGTTGCCGGCAGCCATGGCGACCAGCCACAGTGCGGCGAGGGCGAACCCACCGAGGATGAGCAGGAACGCGACGATGCTCATCGGATGATTGCCGTGGCTCTCGTGCCGGTGCGGGTGATGCGTGGTCATGGTGCCTCCTCGGGTGGTCGTCGGCGCGCCTATTGTACTCGAAATGTGACATCGGTCACAGGAGTATCACGCAGTCGGGTTGCTCGCATATGTCGATGTTGCGGGGTCGGTTTCGCCGGCGATTGACGTCGAAGGGAGTCGGGGTGAGTCGCGTTTTCCCAGTTCAGGCGACATCTAGGTATCGATTTGCACCGCAGGCGAACGTATGTGTAACGTGGTGTTCACCAACGCGGGGTGGAGCAGCTCGGTAGCTCGCTGGGCTCATAACCCAGAGGTCGCAGGTTCAAATCCTGTCCCCGCTACCACGATGAGAACCCCCGTCCGGCACATCCGGGCGGGGGTTTTCTGATTCTGTTGGCCCCGTTCCATCGATCGGGGGAGTCACCGACATCATCGGGAGTGCTGTGGCCGAGGCCGACGTCGACCGCACCCAGCCTTGGCTTGTGTTGCTTGCGGCAATTGGCACAGGAGTGACCGCCGCTGTCTATGCTGCCCTGCTGTGGAACGTCCGTACCAAGGCGTTCTTTGCTGCCGAGGGCTGAGCTTGCCGAGTCGCGGTGGACCCGCGACTGTCCGACAGGAGTCAGAGGCTCAGGCGCACACCGATTCCCTCGATCAGCGCCTCCAGGCCCCAATCGAACGCCTCGGTTGGCAGGTCCGCGACCTCGTCACTCAAGGCGTACTGCAGCGGCTGCTCGTCCGGATCGAGCCGTGCGCGTCGATCGTCCGCGGTGAAGCGGTCATGCCCCGGGGTGGGGTGTCGGTGCTGTTCTTCCACGACGAAGCCACTCACGAAGACGTTGACCGTCTGCAATGCGCGCTGAGCGTCGACCGGTGACATCCCGGCCTCGACGAGAACCCGCACCGGCTCTTCGAGACTGCGCAGCGCTTCGTCGTCGACGAGGGTGGTGCCCGAGACCAGCTTGGCGCCGTCGCGGAACGACAGCAGCGTGCGCCGGATGTGATGGGCGCTGGTGCGCAGCAGGACCCGCCAATCGGCCCGCGCCTCAGGTGATATCGGCTCCGCCAGCATCTCCGCGATGATGCGCGACGCCATCGAATCCTGCAGGTCGGACATGTCGCGGAAGTGGTAGTAGAGGGCGCCGGCCCGGACGCCCAGTCGTGCGGCCAGGGCTCGCGCGGTGATGCCCTCCAAGCCGCTATCGGCGAGCTGGTCGAAGGCCGCGTCCACGATCGCTTCGCGGCTGAGGGCGGTGCGCGCCATTGCGTGTCCTGAGCTCCCTTGACTTCTGAACAATGTTCAACAACACTAGCAGATAGGTATTTGAACAATGTTCAGGAGCGAATAATGAAAGCTGCAGTCGTCACCGACTTCACCAAGCCACCCACCTGCGCGGACTTTCCCGACCCCACCATGTCCGATGGACTCGCCGAGGTCGAGATGCTCGCCGCCGGCGTCCACCAACTCGTCCGGTCCGTCGCGAGCGGCGCCCACTACTCGTCCGGCGATGAGTTGCCCTTCGTCGCCGGAGTCGATGGCGTGGGCGTCATCGACGGGCAACGCGTCTACACCGGAGGTTGTCCGGACCCGTACGGCACCATCGCCGAACGCACCGTCGTCCCGCGCGGCTTCGGAATCCCGGTACCGGACCCCCTGGCGACCGAGGTTGCTGCGGCCATCGTCAACCCCGCGATGTCGTCGTGGATGCCGCTCGTCACGTGTGGTGATGTCGTGCAGGGCGGCACGGTCGCGGTGTTGGGCGCGACGGGAACGTCTGGGTCCCTCGCCGTCCGGATCGCGTTGCACTTCGGCGCCAAGCGCGTCATTGCTGTAGGCCGCAACGCCGATGCCCTGGCGCGTCTTGCCGACGACCCGCGCGTGGTGGCGGTGTCGCTGATTCACGACGACCCTGCCGAGAGTCTCGCGGCGGCCTTCGCCGACGGCATTGATGTGGTTCTCGACTATCTGTGGGGACCGGTGGCCGAGATGGCGCTTGGAGCCCTCCGGGCGCACAGCCTCACCGAAAGTCGTTCTCCCGTGCAGTATCTCCAGATCGGGGCGGTCGCGGGCCGCGACATCGCGCTCGACGCGGCAATCCTACGTGCACGGCCGATCTCGATTCGCGGTTCCGGTGGTGGTTCCATCGATCCGATGCTGATGCTGCGGGAACTCCCGAGTATTCTGGATTATGCTGCAAGCGGCGAACTTTCGATCGACGTGCGGACGGCACCGCTACGCGATGTGGCCGAAGCGTGGGTCGACGACCGGCCGGGCCGGCTTGTGATCACCATGGGTGGCTGAAAGCCTCCCGAGGAATTTTCGAAGGATCCTTGCGCGTGTCGGGTTGACCGCGTAACCTCGAACAGGTATTCGAATGGCGCTTGGGGGAGGTGCGTGGGGGTGGCGGAGATTTCGGGGGATTCTGGTTCTGGTTCTCGCGTGCCGGATGAGCGTCGTGCGAGTCCTGCGTTGTATGGGCCTGGCGCCGCGTGGAATTCGCGGTTGGTGGGGGTGCCGCGGGATTTCGACGAGTTGATGTCGGTGCGCGCGGAGACCGAGCATCCGGATTCTGATGGTGCGCCGTCGGGTCGGGATGATGTGGTCGATCTGTATCGGCAGTTGCATGGTTTGTTGGATCGCATCGATGCGGTCGACACCACCGGTAATACGTCTGCGGAGGTCGTGGAGGTGGCCGGGGAGCATGAGCGTGCGGTGCGTCGGATGGCGTGGTCGGGTCATCGTCGGGTGATGGACGTCTCGGACCGGGACGCGTTCCGTTTGGTGGGTGATACGTCGGTGCACTCGTTTCTGACGACGCGTCTGCGGGTGACGCAGCCGCGGAAGCGGATAGCGGAGATGGCGGCGGTGGCCCGGCATTTCTCGGTGTATGGCGAACTGCTGCAACCGAAACGGCCGTATCTGGCCGAGGCGGTGGCGCAGGGTGCGGTGGGTGCCGATCATGTGCATGCGGTGTTGGACACCTTGGACAAGATCCCGGCGGCGATCCCTGCGGATGTGGTGGAGGCGGCGGAGCGGGACATGGTCGACTATGCGCGTGAGTTCACGCCGAAGGAGATCACTGCGTTGGGGACCCGGGTGTTGGCGCATCTGGATCCGGATGGCACGTTGACCGATGACTCCGATCGCGCGCGGCGGCGCGGGGTGTCGTTGGGGCGGCAGGATTCTCAGTTGATGTCGAAGCTGAGTGGACAGTTGGATCCGTTGACCCGGGCGATGTTCGACACGGTGTTGACGGCGTGGGCGGTCAAGGGGATGAACAATCCGGCCGATGAGACGCCGTTGCAGGGGTCGAAAGACGATGTCAGTGCCGAAGAGTTGGCGGCGGCGGCCGAGCGGGATGACCGGTGCCCAGCGCAGCGCAATCACGATGCGTTTCGGGCGTTGTTGCGGGCGGCGTTGGATGGGAAGCTGTTGGGCAGCTCGGTGAATGGGTTGCCGCCGCATGTGATTGTGAAGATCACCGATGCCGAGTTGGCCGAGCGCGCGGGGTTTGGTCGGACGGCGACGGGTACGGATCTGCCGATCGAGGACGTTATCGCGTTGGCCGCGGAGGCCCAGCTGCATTTGGCGGTGTTCTCGGAGGTGACGGGTCAGCCGTTGTATTTGGGGACGGCGCAACGGTTGGCGTCGCGGTCGCAGCGGTTCTTGTTGTTTGCCCATCATGATGGGTGCGCGTGTCCCGGGTGCAGTGTGCCGGCGGCGAAGGTGCAGATTCATCACGCGGACAAGGACTGGGCCGATGGCGGGGTGACCGACATCGATACGTTGGGTCCGGCGTGTGGTCCACATAATCGGGTGGTGGGTCCGGAGCCGGGGCAGTACACCACGCATGTGGTCAAGGAGGGTCCGGATGCCGGGCGCACGGCGTGGACGTTGAATCCGCAACCCGGTGCGCCTCCGAATCCGGCGCGGATCAACCGGGTGCACGATGTGCCGCAACAGGTCACGGCGTTGGTGCGCCGTAAGCATCGGTTGCGGCCACCCGGCCGGGACGACACCACCACACCCCCGATCGATATTCGGGAGAATCAACGCCAACGACGGTTGGTCACGGCGGGTTGGAGCGTGCGCCGGGTGCGGTTTCCGGTGGAGTAGCGAGTGGTCAAGCGGCGATGTTGTCTCGCCAGGGGCTTCGAGGCTCGCAAGCTCGCACCTAGCCGGCGGGACGTGCTCGCGTCAGGCGTGTGAGGGCTTGTACAGCCATTCGTTGAGGGAGTAGTCGGTCTTCAGGCTGCCTTGTGCGACTAGGAACGCCTTGGTGCCCTCGAGGAGTCGGACGCCGGCGGCCGGGAATGGTTCGGGGGCATAGCCTCCCGGGTTGGCGGCGGCGCGGATGTCGGCCGGGTTGGCCTTGGAGTTCTTGATCTCGAACGCGAGGTACTCGTCCCAGTGCGCCTTCGCGTAGATGACGGAGTCCGCGATCAGCTTTTGCCACGCTGCGCCGAAGTCGGGCTGCTTGGCGAGGAACGGGTTGGCCGCCACCGACACGCTCGTGCCGGCCAGCCCCGGATGGTTGGTGTAGACCGAATCCACCAGGCGGTATCCCTTGCGCTGGAACGACTGCAAGGCGACCGACGGGATCACCCCGGGCAGAGCCGCGCCGGCGATCTCGCCGGTACTCAACGGACCTTCCTGGTCGGCGGGATACAGATGGACCAGCTGAGCGGTGATGCCCTCCTGCTGCAGCGCACCCTGCAGGTACCGATCGATGTAGGAGCCCTTCGGGACGCCGATCTTCTTGCCGGCCAGATCCTTCAAGGACTTGATCGACGGATCTTTCACGACCACACCGGCGTCGTTGTTGAACTGTGTGATGGCCAGCAGTCGTGTGTCGAGGCCGCTGCCCTTGGCGACGAGTGCCGGTGTGTCCCCGTAGTTCCCGACGTCCAGGCGGCCGCCGAGCAGCGCCTGGTTGAGGTCGGGGCCGTTGGGGAAGCTGTACACCTCCACCGCGTCGACCCCGAGCGGCTTGAGCGCGTTGAGGAGTTCACCTCGGCTGTGGGCGAATCCGAGCGGCCCGGTCAGGACGTTGACCGAGCCGATGACACCGATCCGCAGCGTTCCGATCACGTCCCGTTGTGCGCTCGACGACTGGTCGGTGCAGCCGGCCAAGGAGAGGCCGACGAGGGCAGCCAGTATCAGCCCGACCAGTGGCGTGCGGGCAAGGAACAGCGCGAAACGACGAAGGAGATGCATGAACAGGGTTCCTAAGCTTGGGAAGCGAACAGAGGTAGGTCAGGGATGGCGCAGTCGTTCGGGTCGACGTGGGGGCGGATCACCATGCGGGATCTCCGGTCCGACGGCCACCAGACTGCCCGGCCTGCGGCCCTTGCCCCAGCCGAGGCGCTCACGATAGCTGCCGACCAGGTCTTCGGGAGCGGTGAATCCGTCACCGACGGGGGTGGATTCGGGACTCACATACAGTGCATCGGTGGGACAATAGGCCTCGCACATGAAGCAGGTCTGGCAATCCGACTGCCGCGCGATCACGGGCACCCCGTCGTCACCTCGGTCGAAGACGTTGGTCGGGCAGGCCACCACACATTTGTCGCAGGCGATGCACGCATCCGCGATCACGAGTTCGATCATGCGACGAATGCCTCGATGACATCGTCGGCGCTGACCCGCGGCAAAGGCCGACGCCGCTGCACCCACACCTCGTCCAACCCTCCGGTCAGCACGTGACCTCGTTGTGCGGGGTCCTGGTCGGGGTAGTCTTCGCGTTTGCTCATGCCGCGCGATTCGGTCCGCGCCAACGCCGACGCATAGATCCACCGGCCGGTGGCGGTGATGGCGGCCGCCTCCCGCGTCCGCAGCCGCGCAGCGGGGTCCGATGATCCGAAGTCGTTGTCCGACAGCTGAGTCCACAGTCCATCCAGACGAGCACGGGCGTCGGACATCCGCACGCCGTGCCGTAGATAATTCTTCTCGAACGGGATCAACTCGGCCCGTGCGGCACGAAGCGCTTCGTCGGGAGCGAGTTCGCCGGACTCGCGCGCGAGTCCCACGCGTCCGGCTCCGCGGAGGTCCTGCGATGCCGGACGGATGCCGTTGCGGGATGAGCGCGCGGCCGACGACCCGGCGAACACTCCGGACGACATCGCCCAGGCCGAGTTGTGGCTGCCGCCGCCGGTGAATCCGCCACAGATACGTTCGCGGGTGGCCGCGTCGCCCGCGGCATACAGGCCGGGAATGCCGGTCCAGCAGCCGAAGTCGACGATGTCGAGCCCGCCGGTTCCGCGTACGGTTCCTTCGGCGAGCAGGTCCACCTCGAAGCGATCGGTGAACGGGTCGATGCCGCGTCGGTCGAACTGGAGGAAGAAATTCGGCTGACCCAGGCGCATCTGCGCGGCGACCGTCTCGTCGGCCCGGTCGAGTTGCGCAAACACCGGTTCGTTCAACAGGGTTCGTGCGATGACCGACCGCCCCTTCATGGAGCCGGCGCCGTCGACCACCCGGCCGTCGGCGTGATAGAAGGTCGCGTATCCGTAGTAGGCGGTCTTGGTGACGGTCGAACCCTTGGGAACGATCGCGTACGCGTTCCCGAATTCCATTCCGGACAACTGTGCACCCACCTCGGCGGCCATCAGTAAGCCGTCGCCGGTGTTGTTGTTGGTGCCCAACGCCCGTGACAGAAATGCGCATCCGCCTGTCGCGACGATGACCGCACCCGCCGTGATCCGGAAGTCGCGGCCGGTCTGTCGCTGGTGTCCGGCGGCACCTGCGACACGTCCGTCGCGATCGACGAGGAGTTCGAGAACGGGGGAGTGATCGAGGATGTGCACGCCCCGGCGCTGCACCCACGCCCGCATGCGTCGCATGTACTCCGGTCCCTGCACGCCGGTCCGGATGGGTTCGGCGGTGCGGTCATCAACCGGGAAGGGATAGCCTCCCTCGGCGCCGAGGCGGTGCATGTTGGCGTAGGTCTGGTCGAGGACGCGATCCATCCAGTCGTGGTCGGCGAGATTGCCGCCCAGGCGTTCCCGCGATGCCTTCGCCTTGGCTCGCGCGTCGGCCTCCGGTGCCACGTACCAGACACCGGTACCGGCGGGTGCGGTCGCGCCCGAGGTACCGCAGTAGCCCTTGTCCGCGAGAACGACGTCGGCGTCATTGTCGCGCGCAGCGATCGCCGCCCACGTGGCGGCCGGTCCACCGCCGATGATCAGTACGTCGGTGGACAGGGTGAGGGTGTCGGGCTCGGTCATGTGGTCTCCTCGGCATCCGGCTGCGCGGACGCGGTAGTGGCGGGTGCGGGTGTCTGGACACCCAGTGCGGACAGCAATCGATAACGGAGAGCGACGAACTCGGGGTCGACGACGGATCGCGGACGAGGCAGGTCGATCACGACTTCCTCGGCAACGTGGTGGTCGCGCAGGACGAGGGCTCGGTCGGCGAGTAGAACGGCCTCCTCGACGTCGTGGGTGACCAGCAGCGTCGCAGGCCGGTGGTGCTGCCACAGACGTTCGACGAGGCGCTGCGCGGTGCCCCGGGTGTCAGGGCGTCGAGCGCGCCGAACGGCTCATCGAGCAGCAGCAGACGCGGTTCTCGGACCAGTGCGCGGGCAAGCGCGACGCGTTGTGATTCTCCCCCCGACAACGTCGACGGCCACACGTCGGCCTTGTCCCGCAGACCGACCTCGGTGAGTGCCTCGAGAGCCCGGGACTTGGCGTCGCGGCCGCGCAACCCGAGAGCGACGTTGCGCCAGACCGGTTGCCAGGGCACCAGTCGGTGCTCCTGGAAGGCAATGGCTTTGGACGCCGGAGCGCTGATGGTCCCGGTGAACCCGTCGTCGAGTCCGCCGATGGCGCGCAGGAGGGTGCTCTTGCCGGATCCGCTGGCCCCGAGCAGTGCGACGAACTCGCCGGGTGCGATCGTGAGGTCCACTTCGCGTAGGATCTCCCGATCGCCAAAGCTGCGTCCGGCGTCACGGACCTCGACCGCCCCGTCGGCGCCAAGGGTTGTCGACGTTGTCATCAGGCCCCCTGGAATCCGTTGCGCCAGGACAGGAAACGGTGCTCGAGCAGTTTGACCGCCGTGTCGGTGAGTAGTCCGAGGACGGCGTAGATGACGAGCACGAGGAAGATCTGATCGGTGCGCAGGTACTCTTTCGCGTCGTTCATCACGAAACCCAGACCGACCGTGGTGGTCTGCATCTCGGCGACGACCAGCACCAGCCAGCCGATCCCGAGCGCCTGTCGGAGCCCGACGAAGGTTTGCGGTAGGGCACCGGGCAGCACGATGAAGCGCAGCATCTCGGCGCGCGTCAGATCGAGCGAGTGCGCTGCTTCGATGAGCTTGTGGTCGACGTTGCGGATGCCCGCGAACACGTTGACATACATCGGGAAGATCGGTGCGACGATGATCAGCGCGATCTTGAACGTGTCGTCGATGCCGAACCAGATGATGAACACGGGTACCAGCGCGACCGCGGGCATCATGCGCAGCACCTGGATCGGCGCGTTGACCAGGTCTTCGGCGATGCGGACGGTCCCGGCGGCGGCGCCGAGGACCACGCCGATGGTGATGCCGATGGCAAGTCCGATCGCGACGCGGCGCGTCGACGCGGCCAGGTGGTGCCACAGTTCGCCGGTGCGGATGAGATCGGCTCCGGCGTTGATCACCTCGGTGGGTGCCGGTGTGGTGGGGCCGAGCCAGCTGCGCGCGCCGAGTTGCCAGATGACCACCACCAGAACGAGTCCGACGGATTGCCGGAACACTCGGGCGGCGCGTCCGCTGGGCAGCAGGCGTCGGACCGGATGCGCGGTGCGTGCAGGTGACGTTGTCGGTGCGGTCGCGGGTTGTCGGGCCGAGCCGGAAGCCGCAGTGGGAGAAGCGGTGACACGTTTGTCCAGTTGCAGGGTCACGAGACGGGTCCGTCGCCCGCCGCAATCAGTTCTCCACGGTGACCGCTGGCGTCACGTTCGGCGATCAACGCGGCGACCCTCGGCAGCACATGTTCGGCGAACCGCCGCATCTCGGCCTCGACCGGTTGGAACTGCAGCATGAACAGTTCTATGCCCAGATCGTGGAACTCCACAACGCGCTGCGCCACTTGGTCATAACTACCAACGAGGCCAGCTGCGGTACCACCGTTGGTGCCGATGTGCGGGTACTTCTCGAAGGTGTGGAACATGACGGCCTTCGGGTCGGCATTGGCGACGAGGTCGGCGAGTTCGGGGGCGTCGACCTCGGCGAGGCGCCAGAAGTGGTCGAGTTCGGCCAGCGCCTCCGACTCGGTTTCGCGGGCGATGACGAAGGCGGACAGGCCGAAGTTCAGCGGGTCGCGGGTCCGCGGGCGTCGTCGGACGTCGGCGATCAGGTCGCGCACCACCTCTGGTGGTTGACCGTTGATGAACCAGGCGTCGGCGCTCGACGCGGCGAGGTCGCGCGCCGGGGTGGACTCGCCACCCAGGTAGATGCGTGGCGCGTGCGCCGGATCGGCGGGCCGCAGTATGTAGTCGTCGATGTGGAAGTTCTTGCCTTGATGCCGAACTCGCTCACCGGCCACGAGGCGGGACACGATCGACAGCCATTCGCCCCCGTAGTCGTAGCGCAGGTCGTGTTCGGGGAACTCGAGCCCGGCGCGTTCCAACTCTGGCTTGTACCAGGCGTTCACCAGGTTGATCGCGAACCTGCCGCCGGAGATCTCGGCGATCTGCGTGGCCAGTTTGGCCAAGTACACGGGATGGAACAGGTACGGCTTGATCGCGGCGATGATCTCGATACGCTCGGTGACCGCGGCCAGCGCAGCTGCGCCCGTCCACGCTTCGAGATGTGCGTACTCGTCGCCGTTCGGGTTGAGGTTGTGTTGGGCGACCAGAGTCGAATCGAAGCCGAGTTGTTCGGCGGCAAGTACGTAGCGGCGGTTGAGGTCCCACGACGCATCGAAGGGGTCGTCGGGATAGTGGCGACTGGCGAAGGGGCCCCACACAGGGGCCCAGACACCGAATCGCGGTCGCGGGACGTCCGCAGGCCACTGGAAATGTGGTGGTCCGACGGGTGTGGAGTGGGCTGAGTCGGTCACGTCCCCATTGAACGCGGGAACCGGCGTAGGTATGCGGGTTAGATTCGGACGGGTTTCAACAACCCTCGAACCCGCGCTCGGTGTCAGGTGGGATGGGCGTCGGCCAACCATCGGTCGATGTCGAGTAACACCTCGTCTTGTCGGTCCACGGGTAAGAAGCTGGCCCGCACCGAGTTTCGGGCGAGGTCGGCCAGCGTGGCGTCGTCGAGGTCGAAGGCGGCCGCGACCAGGACGTAGTTGTCCTCGGCGTAGCCGCCGAAGTAGGCCGGGTCATCGGAGTTGATCGTGACGTGTAACCCGGCCGCCAGGAGTTCGGGCAGTGGGTGACGCGCGAGCTCGTCGACGGACTGCAAGGCGACGTTCGACAGCGGGCAGACGGTGAGCGGAATGTGCGCAGCGACGAGCCGCGCAACCATTTCGGGGTCGTCGAGGCTGCGGATGCCGTGGTCGATGCGTTCGGCGCCCAGGTCGTCGAGGGCCTGCCGGATCGATTCGGGGCCGCCCTCCTCGCCGGCGTGTGCGACGCGGCGCAGGCCCAGCGCGGCGGCACGGGCGAACACCTCGGTGAACAGCGATGCCGGGTTGCCGAGTTCTGCGGAATCCAGACCGACGCCGATGATCGGGGCGTCGATGGCGGTCAGGGATTCGAGCGTCTCCAGAGCTTCCCGGACCGGCCGGTCGCGCAGAAAGCAGGCGATGAGGTCGGCGGTGAATCCGCAGTCGGACCGTGCTCGGGCAAATCCGTCGACCAATCCGTCGACGACGGTGTCGAGTGCGACGCCACGAATGAGATGCGCCTGCGGATCGAAGAAGACCTCGGCATGCACCACGCCACCTGCATGGGCGCGGACGGCGTATTCGTATGCGAGACGGGAAAAGTCGTGGTTGGTCCGCAGAACGTCGAGGTTGTCGTAGTAGATGTCGAGAAAGGATTGGAGGTTCGTGAACACGTAGCGTCGGCGTAGTTCGTCCGCGTTCGCGTAGGGAAGGTCGACGCCCGACGACTCGGCGAGCTCCATCACCAACTCGGGTTCGAGCGTGCCCTCGATATGGACGTGCAATTCCACCTTGGGCAGGTCCGTGATCCGTCGCATGTCTAGTCGTACTCGGGGAGCACCAGCGAGTGGTCGAAGGCGTACACGATGGCGGCGGCCCGGTCGCGCAGATCGAGTTTGGTGAAGATGTGGTTGATGTGGCTCTTCACCGTCACCTCGGAGATGCACAGTTCCGCGCCGATCTCGGCGTTGGTGCGGCCCCGCGCGACGAGGCGCAAGACGTCGGTTTCCCGGTCGGTGAGTTCACTGGGCCGGGTGATCTGTTCGTGCCCGCTGCCCCGATAACCGTGCAACACACGGCTCGTGACTGCCGGATCGAGGAACGCGCCGTCACGGACGACGGCGTGCACCGCCCAGATCAACGACTCCGCGGGCGAATCCTTGAGGATGAATCCGGCTGCCCCGGCGCGTAGTGCGCCGGACAGCAGTTTGTCGTCGTCGAAGGTTGTGAGCACCAGGACCGGCGGTGGATTGTTGAGGGCGCGGACCATGGTCGTCGCGGTGATCCCGTCGACGTTGCGCATTCGCAGATCCATCACCACGATGTCGGGGCTGTGTTCGGCCACGGCCGCGAGAACCTCTGAGCCGTCGGCACACTCGCCGACAATCTCGAAGCCGTCCTTGGCTCGCAGGATTCGACGCAGACCGGTCCGGATCAGTTCTTGATCGTCGACGAGGAGCACACGGATGACGGGCACCGCCGGCTCGCCGATCGCGGTGGTGCTCACGCTGTCACCTCGTCGGCGCCGACCCTTGTGGGCAGTGCGGCGCGCACCGACCAGAGGTCGCCGGTCCGGGACGCCTCGAGGGTCCCGCCGAGAAGATGTGCGCGCTGCATCATTCCGGTGATGCCCTTTCCGTCGCGTGAGGGTCGTGGTTCGGCAGAGCAGGGGCTGTGTACTTGCACCACGGTGTCCTCACCGACGGCGAGAACGATCGAAGCGCGTTGCGCAGCCGAATGTTTCACCACGTTCGCGAGCGACTCCTGCGTGATGCGGTATACGGCAGCGCCCACCGGCGCCGAGAGTCGGCCGACGTCCCCGACCGTTCGGAAGTTGACCTGCAGACCGGCTTTGCGGTAGTCGGCCACCAGCCGTTCGAGATCTTCGGCGCCGGGGGTCGGCGTGACGGATGCCTCGTCGGTACCGAGCAGGTGCACGATGTTGCGGATCTCGGCCATGGCCTGACGTCCTTGTCGTTCTGCGTCCTGGAGTGCGTCGACGGCGTCGTCGATGTCGCGGTCCTGTTCGAGCGCCCGACGGGCCCCGGTCACGTTGAGCATCGTGATCGACAGCGAGTGCGCGATGATGTCGTGGATCTCACGGGCGATGCGGCGTCGTTCTTCACTGGCTGCGTTGTCGGCGCGGGCGCGCAGTTCACGGGCCCGGTTGTCGGCGAGGCGTTGCTGGATCAGGATCATGTAGCCGAGTAGCCATCCGATGGCCACCGATGAGATGTAGTAGGCGGGCGCCTGTAATCCTCCGAAGGCGGCGAACCCGGTGATGACGGCGATGGAGGCCGCCGCGACGGTCAGCCCGGTGCGCAGCGACTGCATTGCGGCCGAGATCGCGGTGACGATGGCCAACTGCATCGGCGCGGCATCGGTGGGCACCGGGTCCATGAGAAAACAGGACGTGCCGACCAGCATCAGGACACAAGCGCCGGTCTTGGCGGCGACGGTGAAGTCGAGAACCAGGGTGGTGAGTGCGCAGCCCAGCGCCGCGAGTGTCCACCACGGAGCGTCGAACGGAAATCGTTGTGCCGTGGCGGTGATGGTCAGGACGACGCTCGCAGCCAGGATCACGACCGGATACAGCGGCGGATAGTCGCCACCGACCAGTTCGAGGCGACGCCGCAGTTCTCGTGTGAGGCCCGTCACCAGTCCAGAATAGGCCGCTGATCACCGGATTCATCAATCCGACGATGGACTGTCATGTCCACCCCAGGGTGGACTCGGGTTCCGTCTCCGGCATGGAGATTCGCCCGCGTGCCCTCCATACCGTTGTGAGGGTAGGGAATCCACACCGCTCAAGGGGCATCTCATGACACTCCACATCTTCGATCGGTTCGACCGCTGGGAGCCGTTCTCGACCTGGTTTCCACCGCCCGACCGAGGGCCGATCGTGATCGGCTGCAACAACTCCGATGCATCGGAACGCGCGCTGCGGATGGTCTGCGCCCGATTCTCCGGCGCCGACGTCGTGGTGGTGACCGCCACGTCGGGGCGTCATCGCGTCGGTCGTCCCAACGCCTGGAATGACGCGCTGAAGGCGGACGCATATCAACTCACCGACGAGGCCATCACCACCGAGCATCTACGGCATGCGCGAGAGGTGGCGCAGCGTGCCGGAGCGCGATCGGTGACGGTGGTCAGCGAGGTCGGTGATCCGCTGACCGTCCTGATTCGCGTCGCCGACCGATTCGACGCCTCCGCGGTGGTGGTCGGCATGGTTGGACGTCCGAGTCCGCTCGCTCGCGCGCTGCGTCGCCGGTTGGCGGATCGGATCGAGTTCGTCGTCACCGACGGAACCACGCATCTGCGACCGCGACGTCGGACCGCGCAGAGCACGCCCATGCGGCCGGCGACGGTGCCACAGGTGGGGTTGGCGCCGTCCTGACGCGTGCCGCTGGTTCAATTCGTCGGCTTCTACTCGGTGGGGCCCGGATTCAGTGCCCTCACCAATGAGTGGTTGATGTCGTCCGCCGGCGCGAGCGGGAGTGTGTGGTGGCTCCCCGAGGCCAGTGTCATCACAGTGGCATCCTCGACCGTCGCGGTGATCCGCTGGGCCACCGTGGTCGGGTCGTGGATCTTGCTGTGCGGAGCCAGTATTGCGGTCATTCCGAGCCCGTTCAGGGTGGCGAGGGCCCGGGCGTCGGGTCGTCGGGGGACGACTGGCCGGGTCGTGGGGAACGCTGCGGCCATGCATGCGACCGTGAGCCAGTCCTGATCGAGATCGACCGGGTCCACACCCGACGATCGGCATTCCCACTCGAGAAATCGCCGTTGGCGTTCGGGAGACGGGCGCACGAGCACGGGGAGCGCACGAAGCAGGTATGTCGGTTTCATTCCGGTGAAACACGAACTCGGATCGAGCAATACGAGACCACCGACACGATCGCGATGGTGGCTCAGTGCGAACGCGAGGGCGATCATCGCCCCGTAGGAGTGGCCGACGAAGCGCGCGTCGCCGACGCCGAGTTCATCGAGCACATCGGCAAGCCATGTCAGCAGTTCGGAGGTGTCACGCGGCCGGCCGCTGCCTGGCCGGCTGCGCCCCGCGTCGCCGATCACGTCGAGCGCCACGACACGGTGCGTAGCCGAGAGCGCTGCGACGTTGTGGGTGTACGCGGTTGACGTAGCCCCGCCGCCGGGCAGCAGGACGACCGGAGGTGCGTGCTCATGACCGCAGACGTTTGCGCGGGTGACCCCGTGTGCTGTCTCGACGTCGACTGCCCGGTGGGCGGGCCAGCGAGCCAGGAGCGCGTCGTAGGCCACGAAGAACTCGTGTCCGGCTGCTGTTTGGGAGAACTCGCTGATCGCGCGCTGTGACATCAAATTCCCTCGTTTGTCGAGACAGTCGATAAACGAGAGGGTAGACGATCGAGGGGGAAAGTGGGAGGCTCGACGGGTGGGCGCGCACGTGGATGAACCGCGAGACGACGAGCAATTGGAGATGGTCCACCAACTCCGACGACTGGTGGTGGCACTCGAGCACTTCGGATCGGGATTCGCCACGATGCACGGGATGAACTCGACCGACGTCCGAGCGCTCATCGGACTGTTGGATCGCGAGCGCGCGGGCGAACCCGCAAGCCCAGGCTGGCTGGGCACCCATCTCGGGCTCAACAGTGCGTCGACGACCGCCTTGGTCGACCGGTTGGAACGAGCGCAGCTGGTGGTCCGGGAACGGGGGGATGCCGACCGGCGACGAGTGACGATCGTCGTCACCGACCACGCCCGAACCCTCGGCTGGGCGTTCTTCGGCCCACTCATCGATGGGGTGGTCGGCGTGACCGCCGGTTTCTCCGGCGTCGAGCTCGACACCGTCCGGCGATTTCTCGACGCAGTCACACACGCGGTCGGGGATGCGCGTCATATGTGAACGGGCGCATCGCAGTGCGGACTACGGTGGAAACCATGGCCGACACCGACAAGTCCATCCACTCCCACATCACCGATCTGATCGCCGAGGAGCACGACCTGCGGGGCAAACTCTCGCGCGGTGAGGTGTCTCGCGAGGACGAGAACGCGCGGCTGGCCGCGATCGAGGTCTCGCTGGACCAGTGCTGGGACCTGCTGCGACAGCGTCAGGCCAAGCGCGACGCGGGACAGAACCCGGACGACGCGGGCGTTCGGCCGGCCGATGTGGTCGAGAAGTATCGCAACTGAGTCGGCGGGATCGATCCCGAGCTCCACGCTTCCGCTGACCCGAAACCGGTGAGCGCGAACCTTCTCCAACCGCTCGTCGCAGCCGGTCGACCGGTGAACGCACAGCCCGCGAAGCAACGCCGTGGCAACGATCACATCGCTACCCTCGAAGCGGCACAAGACACGGTTACGCGGTGAGAGGGACGGGCAATGGGTCGATATGCGGAGGCGTTCTCGCAGGCCAAGGACGATCGGGAGAGCTTCTGGCTCGACGCGGCGAAGGGTGTCGACTGGGAGGTCGCACCGACGCGGGCACTCGACGACTCGGCGCCGCCGATCTACCGATGGTTCCCGGACGGCACGCTGAACACCTGCCACAACGCGCTCGACCGTCACGTCGCCGCCGGAAACGGTGATCGGACGGCCCTCGTCTGGGACTCGGCCATGGTGGGTGAGGTCCGGCACTACACCTACGCGGCGCTGCTCGATGAGGTGTCACGGTTCGCGGGCGTTCTCGCCGGCCGCGGGGTGGGCGCCGGCGACCGCGTCGTCATCTACATGCCGATGATCCCCGAGGCCGCGATCGCGATGCTCGCCTGCGCCCGGATCGGTGCGGTCCATTCGGTGGTGTTCGGTGGATTCGCGGCACCCGAGCTCGCCACTCGCATCGACGACGCCGCGCCAGTCGCGATCGTCACCGCCTCCGGTGGTCTCGAACCGGGACGGACCGTCGAGTACCTGCCGATGGTGGCGCGTGCGCTGGAGTTGTCGGCGACGCCGCCGTCAACGGTGATCGTCAAGGACCGTCCCGAGATCACCGGTGCGGCAGCCGATTACGACGGATGGCTGGACTGGGAGGAATTGGCGTCGGCCGCCGAGCCGGTCGCGCCGGTGCCGGTTGCGGCCACCGATCCGCTCTACATCCTCTACACGTCCGGCACCACCGGAAAGCCCAAGGGTGTGGTGCGCGACAACGGTGGTCACGCCGTGGCACTCACGTGGTCGATGAGCAACATCTACGGAATAGAACCCGGAGATGTGTGGTGGACGGCCTCGGACGTGGGGTGGGTGGTCGGACATTCCTATATCGTCTACGGCCCCCTGTTGGCCGGCGCGACGTCGGTGATGTACGAGGGCAAGCCGGTCGGCACGCCCGACGCCGGCGCATTCTGGCGAGTCATTGCCCAGCACAAGGCAAATGCGTTGTTCACTGCACCGACAGCCATCCGCGCAATCCGCAAGGCGGATCCGGATGCGGCGGAACTCGCCAAGTACGACACGTCCTCGCTGCGCGCCTTGTTCGCGGCGGGCGAGCGACTCGACCCGGACACCTTCGAATGGGCGGGTGAGGTGCTCGGAGTGCCGGTCATCGACCACTGGTGGCAGACCGAGACCGGCTGGGCCATCGCCGCGAATCTCCGTGGGCTGGAACCGATGCCGCTCAAGGCGGGCTCCCCGACGGTGCCGGTTCCCGGGTACGACGTCGGGATCGTGGATGCCGAGGGCAACGCGCTCGGCGCCGACGAGGAAGGCAACATCGTCATCAAGCTTCCCCTGCCGCCCGGCACGCTCGCCGGACTGTGGCAGGACGAAGAGCGTTATCGCGGTTCGTATCTCAACACCTTCCCGGGGTACTACGTGACCGGTGACACCGGCTATGTGGACGCAGACGGGTACGTGTTCGTACTGGGCCGCTCCGACGACGTGATCAACGTTGCGGGACACCGGTTGTCCACCGGCAGTATCGAAGCGGTGGTGGCGTCGCATCCGGCGGTGGCCGAGTGCGCGGTGATCGGCATCCACGACGACCTGAAGGGCCAGCGCCCCAGCGGTTATGTGGTGCTCAAGGCAGGTGTCGAAATCGAACCCGACGTCCTGCGCGGCGAACTCGTCGCCATGGTTCGCGAGCACATCGGTGCGGTCGCGACGTTCCGCGACGTCACCGTGGTTCCCGCCTTGCCGAAGACCCGGTCGGGCAAGATCCTGCGAAAGACCATGCGGCAGATCGCTGATCACGAGGAGTACACCGTGCCGTCGACCATCGAGGACCCGGATGTGCTGGCCGATCTGGCGAAGCAGATCGGCGGGTGAGGTGGCTCCGACGACCGGCTCGACCGTCGATCATGTTCTGCGACTGTCCGTCCGGCTGATCCCCTTTGTCGGGATCGTCGGCACCATCATCTCGACGGTCGTCGATGTGCTCACTCCCGGTGGCCATTTCGGTGACGATCTGCTGGCCAACTCGATCCTGTGGATGATCGGCGTGCAGGGCTGGATGACGGGCTGCGGACACATGTTCTTCGGCGAGCCGATCGCCGAATCCATCGGGTGGCCCGCCAAGACGCCGTGGCAGTGGGAGGTGGGACTCGCCAGTCTCGCGACCGGTGTGCTCGGCGTGATGGCGTCGGGTTTCGGCAAGGAGTTCTGGCTGGCCACCATCATCGCGTTCGCGGTGTTCTATCTGGGTGCAGCTGTCGGTCACGTGCGCGAGATGGTGGTGAATCGCAATTTCGCGCCGGGCAACGCCGGGCCGATCTTCTTCTTCGACGTCATCGTCCCGATCTATCTGATCGTCCTGTACGTGGTGGTCGTGTGACTCGACGAGTGTGGTGACCAATCCCGCTGAGCTGGGGAAATGCGTCAGCCCCCAATACGCTCCCTGAGGCGCCAGCCGAGCCTCGAAGGGCGGGTGAGATGACGATGTCAGCGTGCCACCGGGCCACTAAAAGTAGGGGAAGGTTCTTCCCCTACTTTCTGCCCCTGCTTGTTGAGTCGTCCGCGAGTAATTTCGCGGGGAGGACTCCAGGGGTAGGGGAAGAGTTTCTTCCCCTAGTTTTTGTGCGACCAAGCAGCCAACGTTGTAGCAGAAGGTGCCGCGTATGGGGCACTCTCTGCTACAACGCTTTCCAATGACCCATTGGGGTGTCCGCCTTCGCGCGCCGGCGGACACTTCCCGCGGCCACGATCGCCGACTACGTCGCGGGTCAGTCGCTGACTCGACGAGTACTGGTCGTGTTGACCAGGGGCTGCGAGCAGATCTTCAGAAGCAGTGCGGGAGGTAGGACGACGGCACTCTTCCCACCTCCCGCACTCCATGGCCAGGGCCGCAGCGGTGAGGATCGGGACATCCACGCCTCCTCCCTGCTACCGTTGTCCACGGTGATGGATCTCCACCGGGAGTGTGCTTGCTCCGAACCGCCGACACGGCTGATGGCTCCTGTCCGAAATGACGGATAGGACTGACGCATGGCCGATCACGCAGCCGACTCGCACCCCGAACTGCCACTCGATCCGGACAGTTCGCGCCCGCTTCATCTGCAGTGGCGGGCGATCGCACTCGTGTTTCTCGGTGGAATCGCCGGCACCGGATTGCGCTACCTGACCGAACACCTGTTTCCCGCATACGGCACGGACTGGCCATGGGCGACGTTCGGTGTCAACTTGAGTGGCGCGTTCATTCTCGGGGCGTTGCTTGAGGTGCTTGCCCTGGCAGGGCCCGACGACGGGTGGCGCCGCACCATTCGGGTGCTGGTCGGCACAGGTTTTTGCGGCTCGTACACCACCTATAGCTCGTTCGCTCTCGAGACGACGCAACTCGGTCACCATGGCGCGGTCGGGCTGGGAATCGCTTATGCGGCATCGAGCGTGGTGCTCGGGGTTGTGTGTGCATGGGCGGGAATCGTTGTCGCCGGCCAACTCCTGCGCGGGCGAGGAGCGGTGTCGTGACGGTTGCGCTGATCCTGCTGGCCGGCGCGGTGGGTTCGGTGGCACGGTTCGTGGTCGACGGCGCCGTGAAACAGTGGCGTCCGACGACGTTCCCCTGGGCGACGCTCGTCATCAACGTGACCGGTTCGCTGCTGCTCGGTGTTCTCGCCGGACTGGTGATCTACCACGCCGCACCGTCGGACCTGCAGGCGATCCTCGGCACCGGATTCTGTGGCGGCTACACGACGTTCAGCACCGCGTCGGTCGAGACGACGCGGCTCGCGCAACGCCGCGACGGCATGAGGGCATTGGCGAATGCGCTGGCGTCGGTGGTCGCATCGGTGGCCGCCTGCGCCTCCGGACTCGCCCTGGCGTGGGCGCTGTAGAGGAGTCAGACATGGCAGACGACAACACCTTCGGCCAATACGACGACAACGGTCCACTGCGCAGACACCGGCGCGGCCCCACCCCGGCCAAGCGCGCGCAGGCCGCATTGGTGATCGGGTGGAACCGCCAGCCCGACAGCGTTGCCGCCGTTCGATTCGCGGTGATGCTCGCCGACCGGCTCGACGCGCACATCCACCTCGTGCACATCGTCGACCTCGATGACGAGCCGCTCGACCCGGACGCGCCCGATTGGAGTGAGCAGTTCGCCGCGACCGTCGACGAGAATGCGCTGGAGGCCCGACGGCTGCTCGACGCCGTGCCGGCGTCGTGGACCTATCACAGCGGCCATGGATCGGCTGCCGACCTGCTCATCACGGTGGCCGACCGATACTCGGCGCTGATGGTGGTGGTCGGGAACCCGCGTGGCGGGCTGATGTCGCACCTGGATGCGCTGCTGGGACAGTCCGTGGCGCACCGGGTGATCGGACAACGCAAGGTGCCGGTGCTGTTGGTGCCTGCGGGCTGAGAACTTCAGCTCGCCAACGGCTTCGAGGCTCGCACCCAGCCCGGAGAAAGCGAAGTGGCATGCCGGCCCTCTTCCGGCATGCCACTTCTGGTCTGGCTCAGCTCACTTCAGCTCGGCGCTGCTCTTGTTGAGCACACGGCGGGCGATTATCAGCTGCTGGATCTGCTGGGTGCCCTCGAAGATGTCGAGGATCTTGGAGTCGCGGGCCCACTTCTCCACCAGGAGACGTTCCGAGAAGCCCACGGTTCCGGTCAATTCGACTGTCTTGTTGGTGATGTCGGTGCCGGTTCGGCCGGCCTTGGCCTTGGCCATCGACGCCTCGAGCGAGTTCGGCTGCTTGTTGTCGGCCATCCAGCAGGCGCGCATGGTGAGCAGATACGCTGCCTCCCAGTCGGATTCCATGCGGATGAACTCGGCGGCGGCGGCATGCTGGTCGGCGGCGGGGCGGTCGTAGTCGATCTCGATGCCGGCGTCCTCGAGGATGCGCCGCAGCTCTTCCAGAGCGGCACGCGCGACACCCACGGCCATGCCCGCGACCAGCGGACGGGTGTTGTCGAAGGTCTGCATGACCCCGCCGAAGCCCTTCTTGGTGTCGACTTCGGGCGATCCCAGCAGGTTCTCCTTGGGGATGCGGCAGTTCTCGAACCGGATGACCGCGGTGTCGGAGACGCGGATGCCGAGCTTGTGCTCGAGCCGCACGACCTCCACGCCCGGATGCTCACGCGGCACGACGAAACTCTTGATGGCCGCACGGCCCAGGCTCTTGTCCACGGTTGCCCACACGACGATGTGCGTGGCGCGCGACCCCGCGGTGACGAAGATCTTCTCACCGTTGAGGACGTACTCGTCGCCGTCGAGCCGGGCCGTTGTGGTGACGGCCGCGGAGTCGGAGCCGAAGCTCGGTTCGGTGATGGCCATCGCGGCCCACACCTTGCCGAAGCGTTCGAGTTGCTCGTCGGTGGCGACCGCGGCGATCGCCGAGTTGCCCAGCCCCTGGTAGGGGATCGACAGCATGAGGCCGACGTCGCCCCACGAGGTTTCCATCACATTGACGACGGACTGCATGTTGCCGCCGTTGACGACAGTGCCCTCGGGTTTGGGCTTCGCTGTCTTCTCGCGGCTGCGGCCGG
Source organism: Gordonia sp. NPDC003422 (assembly GCF_053588675.1). Taxonomy (NCBI): domain Bacteria; kingdom Bacillati; phylum Actinomycetota; class Actinomycetes; order Mycobacteriales; family Gordoniaceae; genus Gordonia; species Gordonia sp. NPDC003422. The sequence goes on along the minus strand of NZ_JBSFQL010000006.1, from coordinate 11,597 downwards.
CGTCGGCACCGGCACCGGCCTGGCCGGTCTCGGACAGACCGTCGTACAGGCTGGCCAGAGTGTCGAACTCCACCGGGTAGGCGTGCTCACGCAGGTCGTACTTGCGTGAGATCGGCCGGAAGATCTCGGCGGCGGCCTGATGGGCCTGGTCGATGGTGACGCCCAGCTTCTTGGGCAGTTCCAGATTGATGCTCATTGCGATGCTCCTGAAGTCCGGTGGGTCGTCAGAGGACGACGATGCCTTCGCCGATGCCCGCGCCACGCAGGTCGCGGTACCAGCGCTCGACCGGATGCTCCTTGGTGAAACCGTGGCCACCGAGCAACTGCACGCCGTCGAGGCCGATCTGCAGGCCCTTGTCGATGGTCAGCTTGCGGGCCAGTGCGGCCTCGCGAGCAAACGACAGTCCCTGTTCGGCACGAGCCGCGCCACGCAGGGTGACAAGGCGGATCGAGTCGACCTCGGTCGCGATTGTGGCGACCATGAAGGCCACGGCCTGACGGTTGGAGATCGGCTCGCCGAAGGCCTCACGCTCGTTGACGTAGGGAATCACGTAGTCGAGGACGGCCTTGGCGGTGCCGGCAGCCAGCGCCGACCAGCCCAGACGCGAGAGCCGAACGACGTCGCGGTAGGCAGCAGCAGAGGACTCGCCCTCACCGATGAGAGCCGACGTCGGGACGGCGACATCCTGCAGGAGCAGACGGCCCATGCCTGCGGCACGCACGCCCATACCCGGATCGGCTTCGACGATCAGACCCTTCGAGTCGGATTCGACGATGAACAGCGCGGGCTTGCCCTCGAGTTGGGCGCCGACGATGAACAACTCCGACGACCCGGCTGCCGGGACGAACGACTTCACACCATTGAGGCGGTAACCGCTGGGCACACGAGTTGCCTTGGTGGACAGGTTGAATGCGTCGAACAGTGGCTTCGGCTCGGCGATGACGACCGCGGACTGCGGGACGTTCTCGCCGGCGAAGTCGGGCAGGTAGGTGCGCTGCTGGTCGTCGCTTCCGAAGTTGGTGAGGGTGGTGGCCACGCCGCTCGGTGCGAGCAGCGGGATGGCCAGGCCCATGTCGCCGTACGCCATGGCCTCGGCGACCAGCGCGTTGGTCACGACGCCGCGTTCGGTGGCTGCGCCCTCGAGTTCCTCGGGCACGTTGATCATGGTGATGCCGAGTTCGGCCGATCGATTGAGGATCTCCTCGGGTGCGGTCGCGGCGGCGTCGGCGTCGTAGGCGGCGGGACGCAGGATCTCGGTGGCGAACTCGCGCACCGTCTCCGCGATCATCTGCTGCTCGTCGTCGGGCGTGAGGTTGAAGTAGTCCTTGGGGGTGCTGGTGAGGCGCTTGGCCTTACCGGATCCGCCCTGGGCGGCCTTGAACGCACGGTTGGCGGCACCGAGGGTCTGGAAGCCGGTCTTGGTGGCCTGGTAGGCGATGCGGTTGATCGGCTCGCGGATCTGGTACTTCTCGGCGAACTCCGAGCCGGTGACGGTGGTCAGTACGCGCATGGCGGTGCCGATGAAGTTGCGCGGGTGCTTGGTCTTTCCGACGGCGGAGGTGTCGCGCGGTTCGGTGTGGGTAGTCATGTTCACCAGCTGTTCTCGGGGAGGATCCCGGTTGGCGTGAGGGTTTGATCGCACCGATCTTACTCGGTAGTAAGTACGTACCTTACTACTCGGTAAGAAGCTTGTCACGTTTTTCTTGGATGCCTGTCACACGGTTGATCGATGACGACGGGCACCGGCCTGGCTACGCTGGTCGGGTGACGTCCGAACCACGCGCCGACCAGGGCCTTCACGATGCCGCGGTGGCCACCGCCGAGCCGGGACGCAGCTTGTCCAGTGTGAGCCTGGCGGGTGCGGCGACCGTCGCGGGGGTCGGGATCGCCGGGATCGCGGTCGCGTGCGCGTGGTCGCCCGCGGGCGCGTCGTCGGGTCCTGAGGTGTGCCCGTTCCGTCGGCTCACCGGACTCCCGTGTCCGGGCTGCGGGCTGACCCGCAGTTGGGTGTCGTTGATGCACGGTGACGTGTCGAACGCATTCTCGTTCAATCTGTTCGGCCCGCTGCTGCTCGTGTTGACGGCGGTGGCCGTCGTGATCGCGCTCTGGTCGCTGGTGTTGCGCGATGGTGCGCCACTCGATCGGACCCGGTCGTGGTTGAGCGTCCGCGTGGTCGTGGGCTTTGTTGCGGTCTGGCTCGGCTACGGGGTGTTCCGTGCCGTCGACACCGCGGCCGGATGGGGAATCTTCCCGATCATCACGTGACACCACCGGGAGTCGGGAGCACAGTGGTGGCATGCAGATCACTCATTTCGGCCATTCCTGCCTGCTCGTCGAACTCGACGGAACCCGAGTGCTCTTCGACCCGGGCAACTTCTCTCACGGCTTCGAGGGAATCACCGGGCTCGACGCGATCCTGATCACCCACCAGCATCCCGACCATTGCGACGTCGCACGGCTGCCCGACCTCGTCGCAGCCAATCCCGACGCTGCCCGCTTCGCCGATCCGCAGACCACGGCTCAGCTCAACGGCGACGACGTCGCCGGCGAATGGACGGCGGCGCACAGTGGTACGAGCGTGCAGGTCGGGAGCGTCACGGCGCGCGTCACCGGCGGCCGGCACGCCGTCATCCATCCGGAGATCCCGGTGATCGACAACGTCGCTTACATCCTGGGCACCGATGCCGAACCGGCGAAGTTCATGCACCCCGGTGACTCCTTCTACATCCCCTTCGAGAAGATCGACGTCCTCGCGCTGCCCGCTGCCGCGCCATGGATGAAGCTCAGCGAGTCCGTCGACTACCTTCGGGGGGTTGCGCCGCGCGTCGCGGTGCCGATCCACCAGGCCGTCCAATCCGAGGCCGGCATCGCCGTGCACAACTCTCGATTGCAGGAGATGCGGAACCCGGCCACCGACTTCCGGGTGCTCGACGCGGAGAACGGCGTCGACCTCTGATCCGAAGAGTACTGCCTTCGGCCTCCTGAACTGCGGAGATCTGTACCTGGGAGCCCAGTCAAATGCAGAGTGCACGTGGTCTGGCTGGGGCGTACAGAGATCCGACGCAGTCGGCGGGTGGGTCGCTGATTCGGAGAGTCGGGTGTTGCTCACGCGGGCGGTGCGAAGAACTCCAACGCGATGTTGTCGGGATCGCGGAAGGAGATCCCGGAGCCGTAGTGCGCGTGCTTGACGCCACTGTGGGAGATTCCCTGCGCATCCAGGCGCGCGATCCAACCGTCGAGATCGGCCTGCGAGCAGGCGAACGCGATGTGATCGAGACCGGTGCGACTCTCGTCAAAGCCGTCCGCCGAACCCGGGCGAGTGTGGGTGTGCAGGCCAAAGAGCATGCCGTCGCCCAGTGCGAAGACGGTGTGGTGGAAGTCGCCCGACTCCTCGTCCTCGTCGAGGACCGGGTCGGCGTCGAAGAGTTGGGCGTACCACTTGGTGCTGGCCGAGAGGTCTGAGACGGTGATGGCCACATGGGCGAGGCCGGGAAATGTTGCCATGGTCGGACTCCCTTGTCCGTGGGGGGACTGACCCATCAGACGCTAGGTCCGCCATGACGACGGCGTGTTGACATCGACGCGGGACTGTCCGTCCGGCCAGGCCGATATGGCCAGACGGCGTGGTGGTCAGGCGCCGTGCAATGCCGCCAGCGTTGCGTCGTGCAGCAGGCCATTGGTTGCGACCGCGCTCCCGCCCGCGGGACCGGGTGTGCCGTCGAGTGCGGTGAAACTCCCGCCGGCCTCGCGGACCAGCACGTCGAGGGGCGCGAGATCCCACAGGGACACCTCGGGTTCGGCTGCGATGTCGACCGCACCTTCGGCGACCAGACAGTAGTTGAAGAAGTCGCCGTACCCGCGAACGCGCCACACCTGGTCGGTGAAGGCGATGAACTGATCGCGGATGCCGCGGTCCGCCCAGCCCGACAGGCTGGAGAACGCGAGGCTCGCCGACGCTACGTCATCGACACCCGATACCTGGATGCGACGCGGCTCGTCGTCGTCGAACGCGGCAAAGGCGCCGAGTCCGGTTGCCGCCCACCATCGTCGACGCAGCGCCGGGGCCGAGACAACCCCGACCACGGGCTCGCCGTCGACGAGCAGCGCGATCAGGGTGGCCCACACCGGAACTCCGCGCACAAAGTTCTTGGTGCCGTCGATCGGGTCGATCACCCACTGCCGGCCGGTCAGCTCGCGTTCGCCGCCGAACTCCTCGCCGAGCACCGAGTCGCCCGGGCGCTGCGACGAAATGCGTTCGCGCAGAAGCGTTTCGCACGTGAGGTCGGCGTCGGAGACCGGAGTGAGGTCGGGTTTGGCGTCCACGCGGAGGTCGATCGCGCCGAATCGCCGCAACGTGAGCTCGTCGGCCGATGCGGCCAGCGACAGCGCGAGGTCGAGGTCATCGGAGATGCGCGGGGAAGCGGGGGACACCCGGGTAGCTTAGTTTCCCGCCTCGGCGCCGTCGCAAATGTCGGATCGGTACGCTGGCTGCCATGTGGCTCGCGGTGGCGTTCAGTTTCCTGTTGGCGGCACTCGTGGTGGTGATGATCGTGCAATGGCAGCGGGGTCGTAACCCGCGGCCGCTGACGCCAGGCCAGGCCGCGAATTATGTGCAGGGCACCTTCACGATCACCGGCGTCAGCGATCGGCCCGACGAGGGCGACAAAAACGGTGAACGGTTCGCCACGATATCGGGCACCATCGTCGGACCCGAGACCAATCCCACCGAGGTGTACGGCACTCTCGTGCTCGGAACCACCGATCGGTGGCCCGCGATCGGCGACGACATTTCCGTTCTCTACAAGCCGCACAAGGCTGCGACGTCGTGGCGCTTCGGTGATCTGGGGCAGGCGGGTCCGCCGCCGGGCGGTTCCTCCTTCGGCGATTGAACGGCCCGGGAATCCGGTCGGTATCCTGGTAAACCGTGCATCCCGACGTAACCGCAGATCTCGAATCCCTCGACGCCACCTTGACGACGGTCGAGAAAGTCCTCGACCTCGACGAGCTGCGTCGCCGGATCGACGAGCTCGAGATGCAGGCCTCCGACCCCGACCTCTGGAACGACCAGGAGCACGCGCAGAAGGTGACCAGCGAGTTGTCGCATGCGCAGTCGGAGTTCCGGAAGGTCTCTGAACTGCGGCAACGTCTCGACGATCTGCCCGTTCTGTACGAGCTCGCCGACGCCGAGGAGGGCGACGACCGCACCGCCGCGCTGGCTGACGCCGACAACGACCGCACCACCCTGCGCACCGACATCGAGGCGATGGAGGTCAAGACCATGCTGGCCGGCGAGTACGACTCGCGTGACGCGCTGGTCAACATCCGCTCGGGCGCGGGTGGTGTCGACGCCGCCGACTGGGCACAGATGCTGATGCGCATGTACGTGCGCTGGGCCGAACAGCACGGGTACGGGGTCGAGGTCTACGACACCTCCTACGCCGAGGAGGCCGGTCTCAAGAGTGCGACGTTCGCCGTGAAAGCCCCCTACATGTACGGCACGTTGTCGGTGGAGCAGGGCACCCATCGGCTCGTCCGGATCAGCCCGTTCGACAACCAGAGCCGCCGCCAGACGTCGTTCGCCGAGGTCGAGGTGTTGCCGGTGGTCGAGACCACCGACCACATCGACGTCGACGAGAACGACGTGAAGGTCGACGTGTACCGGTCGTCGGGGCCCGGTGGTCAGTCGGTCAACACCACCGACTCGGCGGTGCGGCTCACGCACATCCCGACCGGGATCGTGGTCACCTGCCAGAACGAGAAGAGCCAGTTGCAGAACAAGGCGTCGGCGATGCGGGTGCTGCAGGCCAAGCTGCTCGAACGGAAACGACTGGAAGAGCGCGCCGAGCTCGATGCGCTCAAGGGAGACGGCGGATCGAGTTGGGGCAACCAGATGCGCTCGTACGTGCTGCACCCGTATCAGATGGTGAAGGATCTGCGCACCGGCGTCGAAGACAACAACCCGTCGGCAGTGCTCGACGGTGAGCTTGACAAGTTCATCGAAGCAGGCATCCGATGGCGGATGGCCGATGCAGAGGCCTGAGCTGAACATCGCAATTCTCGGCCCGGAGTCCGAGTCCATCATCGGCCGCTTCTACGTGTGGCTGGTCACCGACGGGCTCGAAATCCTGCTGTGGATTCTCGCTGCGGCAATCGTGATCCGCTTCATACGGTGGAATGCCGACCGCTACGGCGCGCGCGTCGAGGACGAGTTCCAGGACAGTGACCAGATCGTTCGGACCGAGCGCACCAAGCACATGCGTGCGGTCGTTCAGGTAGTCAGCTGGGTGTTCATCGTGATCGTGGCGCTCATCTGCGGTGTGCACATCATGGGCGTCTTCAACATCCCGATCACCGGACTGGTCGGGCCGGGCGCGGTGCTCGGTGCGGCGCTCGGTTTCGGCGCGCAACGCGTGGTCCAGGATCTTCTCGCCGGATTCTTCGTGGTCACCGAGAAGCAATACGGCTACGGCGACGTCGTCAGCCTGATGGTCACGGGCGGGGGATTCGCCGACGGCACCGTCGAGGACGTCACACTGCGCGTGACAAAACTGCGCACCAGCGACGGCGAGATGGTCACGGTTCCGAACGGCCAGATCATCAAGGCAACCAACCTGTCCAAGGATTGGGCACGCGCGGTGGTGGACGTCCCGATCCCGGCCGAGGCCGACATCGGTCGTGTCAACGACATTCTCGAAGAGGTCGGGCAGGAGTTCTTCGACGATCCTCGGATGCACCGCCTCATGCTCGACGCGCCGACTCCGCTCGGGGTCATCGACCTCGAGCTCGAGGCGATCACGGTGCGGATGGTGGCCCGGACCCTCCCGGGCAAGCAGTTCGAGATCGCCCGCGCGCTGCGCATCCTCATCGTGCGGAGATTGGCGGCCGAAGGCATCACCGTCGCGCTCGGCCGCGAAGTGCAAGCCCAGTCCGCGCCCCCGGCCACTCTCCAGCCGAGCGGAGGTGACCGCGGCGATGACTGAGGAAAACCCGGCTGGCGGAACCGATCCCGAAGACAAGGGCAATTCCGGTCCAACCACCACGGGGTCGTTGCGGGCCCAGCGCGCCCAAAGCAGTTCCGGATGGTTTCGCAAGCGCGACTGGGGTCATATCCGCGGGACCCGAGTGCGGACGAGCACCGCAGTGCTGGTGATCGCCTTCATCGCGCTGTTGTGGGTGTACGGGTACACCTCACAGCGTTATGGCGTGGTGGATCAGACGACACAGCAACCGGCTCCTCGCACCACCCAGCAGACCTACGAGACCACGCGTAGTTCGACGCCGAGTTCGTCGTCGGTCACGAGTACATCGGTCAGTGGCACGCAGGAATCGTCGCAGACCCCATACGGGGAGCCCGCGCCCGTGCCGAGCCTCACCACAACCACGACGTCGATCCCCGGAATCCCCTTCCAGATCCCGGTTCCAGGACTGAACGGCACGACTCAGACCACGTCACCGGCCCGCTGAAACGCAGTTGAAACGCCCCGGGCAGCCTGAGCGGAGCTCTCAGGCGTCGTGGTTACACTGGCTTCTCGTGATCACGCTGGAGAACGTCACGATGCAGTACAAGGCCTCCAGTCGGCCGGCTCTCAAGGACTTGAGCCTGGAGGTCGACAAGGGGGAGTTCGCCTTCCTCATCGGGCCGTCGGGTTCGGGCAAGTCGACATTCTTCCGACTGCTGCTCAAGGAGGACAAGCCCACCTCGGGCGAGATCCACCTGGGCGAATTCCACGTGAACCGCCTGCGCGGTCGGATGGTGCCCAAACTGCGCCAATCCATCGGATGCGTCTTCCAGGACTTCCGGTTGCTGCAGCAGAAGACGGTCGCCGAGAACGTCGCCTTCGCCCTCGAGGTGATCGGGCGGCCGCAGTCGACGATCAAGCGCGTGGTGCCCGAGGTCCTGGAGTATGTCGGCCTCGAGGGCAAACACGACCGCATGCCCAACGAACTGTCGGGTGGTGAGATGCAGCGTGTCGCCATCGCGCGCGCCATCGTCAACCGGCCGCTGGTTCTGCTGGCCGATGAGCCGACCGGCAACCTCGACCCCGAGACCAGCGAGGAGATCGTCGACGTCCTCGACCGCGTGAACCGACGCGGGACGACCGTCGTGATGGCCACGCACGACCGCCACATCGTCGACGCGATGCGTCGGCGGGTGCTCGAATTCGACAACGGGCGATTGGTCCGCAACGACCCGCAGGGTGTGTACGGCATCGGCTGACCCAGCCGCGTAGTAGACCGCCGCACAGACACCACCGACCAGAAGGACATCTCAGCGAGCATGCGAGCCAACTTCATCATCAGCGAGGTCTTGAACGGGTTGCGTCGCAACCTCACGATGACCATCGCGATGATCTTGACGACCGCAATCACCCTCGGCATGTTCGGCGGTGGTCTGCTGGTGATCCAGATGGCCGACAAGAGCCAGAAGATCTTCCTCGACCGCGTCGAAATGGAGTTCTACCTCAACGACGCCGTCACCGACCGTGACCCGCTCTGCCAGCAGGCGCCATGCGCGACGCTGCGTACCGACCTCGAGAAGGAATCCGGCGTGAGCGCCGTGACCTACGTCGATCGCGAGGACGCCTACAAGCGGGCCAAGGAGATCTTCAAGAACAACCCCGACCTCGCCGACAACATCCGCGAGGGCACGCTGCAGGCCTCCATGCGAGTGCGCGTCACCGACCCGGACAACTTCAACACGATCGCCGAGAAATATCGGGCCCGCACCGACCTGGGCGTCGAATCGTTCCGCGACGACCGCAAACTCGTCGAACGAATATTCAACGTGCTCGACGGCGCGCGCAACGCTACCTTCGCCATCGCCGCAGTCCTGGCCATCGCGGCGATCCTCCTGATCATCAACACCGTCCAGATCGCCGCGTACACGAGACGGACCGAGGTGTCGATCATGCGTCTGGTCGGCGCGACCCGGTGGTACACGCAGCTGCCGTTCCTGCTCGAGGCGGTGGTCGCGGCGCTGATCGGTGCCCTGCTCGCGATCGGCGGCCTGTTCGCGGCGAAGAGATTCTTCTTCGACAACGCGCTACGAGATCTGTACGGTGTGAGCTTCTTGTCGCGCATCGAGAACACCGACGTTCTCTTCGTCGCCCCGTGGTTGTTGCTGGGGGGAATTGTGTTGGCAAGCGTGACGTCATATGTGACGCTGCGTGTCTACGTTCGCGAGTAAGACCGACCTTCCGCTTCCTGAGGTGCGAAGCGAAGCGAGCCTCGAAGGAGCGGCGACAGAACCACAAGAGAGGAGAGCGACGTGCCCAAGGAAAAGGGCCGCGCGGCGATTGCCACCAATCGCAAGGCGCGACACGACTACTCGATTCTCGATGTGTACGAAGCCGGAATCGCGCTGGTCGGTACCGAGGTGAAGAGCCTGCGTGCCGGCAAGGCCTCGCTGGTGGACGCCTTCGCGACCATCGACGACGGCGAGATCTGGCTGCACGCGCTGCACATCCCGGAGTACACCAACGGGTCGTGGACCAACCACCCTGTGCGTCGCAAGCGCAAACTGCTGCTGCATCGTCGTGAGATCGACACCTTGATCGGCAAGATCCGGGACGGGAACCTGACGCTGGTGCCGTTGTCGATGTACTTCAGCGACGGTCGGGTGAAGGTCGAGCTCGCATTGGCCCGCGGTAAGCAGGCCCACGACAAACGTCAGGACATCGCGAAGCGCACCGCGCAGCGCGAGGTCGAACGGGAAATTGGCCGTCGGGTCAAGGGGATGTGATCGTCCGCCGGCTGGTCGGGGTGATCGGTGCAGCAGTTCTGGCATTGGCCGTCGCAGGCTGTGGCGACGAGCCGGGCCGGCTGGGTGGCGATCCACCGGCGATTTCGGGTCTGCCAACGACGCCGCCGATGGGCTGGAACAGCTGGAACACCTTCGGTTGCGGTGTCACCGAGGCCGACGTCCGCGCCCAGGCCGACGCACTGGTCTCGACCGGTCTGCGCGATGCCGGCTACCGCTATGTGGTGATCGACGACTGTTGGTCGGCAACCGCCCGCGACGCGCAGGGACGCCTGGTCGCCGACCCGGATCGGTTCCCGTCCGGCATGGCCGCCATGGGTACCTATCTGCATGGGCGGGGTCTCAAGTTCGGGGTCTATTCGGGTGCGTCGGAGCAGACCTGCACGCAGCTGCTCGGCAACCGGGCAGGGTCGACGGGGAGTCTCGGCCATGAACAGACCGATGCGCAGACGTTCGCCGGATGGGGCGTGGACTACCTGAAATACGACTGGTGCTCGACCGACGCCGACCACGACAAGCAGGTGACCGCATTCACCGCGATGCGCGACGCGCTGCGCTCGACCAACCGCCCGATCGTCTACAACATCAATCCCAACAGCGGTCTGACCGGGGGAGTCGTGCCGGGAGCCCAGTACGACTGGGGCGGGGTCGCGACCATGACGCGACTGTCGAACAACGTGGTCGGCGCGTGGCAGACCTCGGCAGGACCAGCAGGTCAGCAGGGCATCGTCGACGAGATCGACGCGGCGGTACCGCTGACCGGTCGCGTCGGGCAGGGTGCTTTCCTCGACCCCGACGCACTCGTCGTCGGATCGTCGGGGCTGACGCCGGCTATGGGTCGTACCCAGATGGCCATGTGGTCGATGTTGGCCGCGCCCCTGATCGCGAGCAACGACCTCACCACGATGAGCCCCGATACCCTGAGCACCCTGCGCAACGCTGCGGTGATCGCAGTCGATCAGGACAAGGTGGTCGGCGCAGGCTCACCGGTGAACGACGATCCGGAGATATGGAAGCGGGCGGTCGACGGTGGCGCGGTGGTGTCACTGACGAATCGCCAGAATCATCCGCGGGCGATGTCGGTTCGGCTTTCGACCCTCGGACTGCCTGCGGGTGAACACTTGGTCAATCTGTGGACCGGGCAGCAGGTGCCGGTGCGCGATGGCTGGGTGTCGGTGCTGGTCGCGGCACGCGACACCATGCTCCTGAGCGCTGTTCGAGCACCGGAATGAATTGGCTTGCACACGTTGTTAGACTTAAGTGCTCATCGAAACTCGATGGGTGCTATCTCGGGGCTGATCGGTTTCGACTACGTGCGTCGAGGTAGGGGAAGCGTGTCGGTGCAGGCTGGAGACCACCGTGAGCGTCGCAGCAACCAATTAAGCGCCGATTCCAATCAGCGCGACTACGCCCTCGCTGCCTGATCAGCGACGGCTAGTCTGTCGGCCCGGATTGAGTTCCCGAATCCGGATGCCGGCATCATCTCAGGGGACTCACCGTGTTCGCCGGTCGCGGGCGGACGCGGGACAGCAAACAGCGACTGGGATCGTCTTCTCGGCTTGTTCGTGTGACCGGGAGATCCAAGTAGAGACATAGCGGACTGCACACGGAGAAGCCCTACCAACACGACGGAGGACCCGGGTTCAATTCCCGGCAGCTCCACGAAAAAGTCCCTGACCTGAAACACTGGGTCAGGGACTTTTCATGTACACGGCGCAGTTCCATTCCTGACTCGAAGAGCTGGTGACCGACCCCGCTGACCTGCGGAAATGTCGTGGTATCCTACCCGCAAAATCTCGGGGAAGAGTTTCTTCTTCCCCTACTTTTTGTGGCGGA